>USEK01000197.1 GCA_900553705.1 uncultured Collinsella sp. | reverse complement strand
GGTCTGGATATAGGTGGCTATCTACTTCGTTGGAAGTAGTCGCACATAGGAAATAAAAACGCCCCTAGGGCACAAACAAAGGAGAACTACCATGGCAGATCAGAAGACCTTCGAGCGCGTTTGCGACGTTATCCGCGAGACCGCCGGCCTTGACGACGTCGAGATGAAGCCTGAGTCCACGCTCGAGGAGATTGGCCTCGACAGTCTGGGCACCGTCGAGATCCTCGTCGCCGTCGAGGACGAGTTTGGTATCCAGCTCGATACCGAGGAGAACCCCAAGACGGTCGGCGAGTTCGCCGATACGGTCGAGGCGGCATTGGAGAAGTAGAGATGCTCAAGACTCCTCTCTGCGATCTGCTCGGCATCGAAAAGCCCGTGTTCCAGGGCGGTATGGCTTGGATTGCCGACGCCTCGTTGGCGTCCGCAGTGTCCGAGGCGGGCGGCTTAGGGATTATCGCAGCCATGAACGCCGACGCCAACTGGCTGCGCGACCAGATTCACGAGCTGCGCGCCAGGACGGATAAACCCTTTGGCGTCAACGTCATGCTCATGAGCCCGTTTGCCGACGAGGTCGCGCAGGTCGTGATTGACGAGCGAGTGCCGGTCGTCGTGACGGGCGCCGGCAATCCTGCCAAGTACATGAAGGCGTGGAACGAGGCGGGCATCAAGGTCATCCCGGTCGTTGCCTCGGTGGCGCTGGCGCGCCTCGTGGTGCGTCGTGGAGCCACGGCGGTTGTTGCCGAGGGTACCGAATCGGGCGGCCATATTGGCGAGACCTCGACGATGGCACTGGTGCCGCAGGTCGTCGATGCGGTCGACATTCCCGTCGTGGCCGCCGGCGGTATCGCGGATGGCCGCGGGGTGGCGGCCGCCTTTATGCTTGGCGCCGCTGGCGTCCAAGTGGGTACGCGTTTTCTCGTTGCCGATGAGTGCACCGTCTCGGAGCAGTACAAGGAGATGATCCTGAAGGCCAACGACACTTCGACGCGTGCGACCGGCCGCTCGACGGGACATCCGGTGCGCGCCCTCAAGAGTCCCTTCACCAACGCCTACGCCAAGAGCGAGGCGGCGGGCGTAAGTGTCGAGGAGCTCGGGGCCATGGGCACGGGCGCCCTTCGCAAGGCCGCCAAGGACGGCAACTACGAAGAGGGTTCGTTTTTGTGTGGACAGATTGCCGGCATGGTCAACGAGCGCCAGAGCGCACGCGAAATCGTTGACGACCTGGTCGATGGCGCCGAGCGCGTCCTGAAGGGTGCGTGCGCATGGGTGGCGTAGCGTTTCTGTTTGCCGGCCAGGGCGCCCAGCACCCCGCGATGGGCGTCGACCTGATCGAGGCATCGCCGGCCGCCGCCGAGGTGTTCGCCATTGCCGACGAGGTGCGCCCGGGGACCAGTGAGCAGTGCCGAAGCGCCTCCAAGGAGGAGCTCTCGCAGACCGAGAACACGCAGCCTTGCGTGTTCGTGCACGACTTGGCTGTCGCCGTCGCCCTGCGCGAGCGCGGCGTGGTGCCTGCCGCCTGTGCGGGATTCTCGCTGGGCGAGGTCGCTGCACTCACCTTTGCGGGGGCGTTCGATACGCGAGCGGGCTTTGAGCTCGTGTGCGAGCGCGCGGCGCTGATGGCCGCGGCTGCCGAGCGCCATCCGGGCGGCATGCGCGCCGTCATCAAGCTCGATGCGGCGCAAGTCGAGGGCCTGGCAAAACAGGCCGGCGTGGACTGCTGGCCAGTCAACTACAACAGCCCCCAGCAGACGGTTGTGGCCGGAGCGCCCGATGCGCTGCAGACCCTCGACGTCCTAGTAAAAGAGGCTGGCGGCCGCGCTATGAAAGTCGCGGTGTCAGGTGCATTCCATAGCCCCTATATGGGCGAGGCGGCCTGTGGCCTTGCCGCATATATTGAGGCCGGTCACGCGCCGTCCCCGTTGCTCATTCCTGTTTTGGCAAACATGACGGCGGCGCCCTATCCGGCGGACCCGCGAGCGGCATCGGATGTCTTGGCCAACCAGGTGAGTCATGCCGTTCGCTGGGTCGACACGCTGCATGCTCTGCAGAATCAGGGCATCGACACGTTTATTGAGGTCGGCCCTGGCAAAACGCTGTCGGGCCTGGCCAAGCGTACGCTGAGCGACGTTCGCGTGTATTCGTGCGAAACGGCCGAGCAGGTCGCAGCTATTGCCGACGAGCTCGCATAGTCCATAGGGCTGTAACCCGAAAGGAATGACATGGGCAACTTGAACAACGGCACGCTCGAGCGCAACGACTCACGTCGCGTGGCACTGGTCACGGGCGGCTCGCGTGGTATCGGCCGCGCCTGCGCTGTCGGTCTGGCGGAGGACGGCTTTAATATCGCCGTCGTCTATGCCGGCAGCGTCGATGCGGCGCGCGAGACGTGCGAGGCCTGCGAGGCGGCTGGCGCCGCGGCACGCGCGTATCAATGCGATGTGGCCGACCCCGCTGCCGTCAACGCGTGCGTGGAAGCGGTCCTCAACGACTTTGGCTCCATTTGGGCGCTCGTCAACAACGCTGGCATCACCCACGATGGCCTGCTCATGCGCATGGGCGATGACGCCTTCGATCGCGTACTCGATGTCAATCTCAAGGGAACGTTTAACACGACGCGCGCGCTCACCAAGACCTTTATGCGCCAGCGCGGCGGCTGCGTCGTCAACATGAGCTCGGTCGTGGGCCTGATGGGCAATGCCGGGCAAGCCAACTACGCTGCCTCCAAGGCGGGCGTGATCGGCCTGACCAAGGCGGTGGCGCGCGAGCTTGCGCCCCGCGGCGTACGAGTGAACGCGGTTGCCCCCGGGTTTGTCGAGACGGATATGACGGCAAAGCTCTCGGAGAAGGTTCGTGCGGCAACCGAGGAGCAGATTCCCCTTAAGCGCATGGCGCGCCCCGAGGAGGTGGCCGGCGTAGTGCGCTTTCTGGCGAGCGATGCGGCTGCCTACATTACGGGTGAGGTCGTGCGCGTCGACGGCGGAATGGCGATGTAGAAACCAGGGCCGAAGAACGGCTTGGATGAGGAGACCATGATGGAACAGAGACTGTCTCTTATACACATCTGACGCTGCCGACGACTAGTCGAGTGTA
>USEK01000196.1 GCA_900553705.1 uncultured Collinsella sp. | reverse complement strand
TCTACACTCGACTAGTCGTCGGCAGCGTCAGATGTGTATAAGAGACAGTGCCATCTGAGTAACCGAGGGGAGGGCGCACATGGGAATGACTGGTGCATACGAGCGCAATCTCGATGCAAAAGGTCGTCTATCCCTGCCTGCACCCCTTCGCGAGGAGCTTGGAGAGCACGTTCGCGTGTTTAAAGCCCTGGATGTCGATGCTCTGTACGTGTTCTCTGCCGAGGCCTTCGATAAGTGGGTCGAAGGACTCTTCGCGGGTCGTGAGGGCCACGAGGGTTTTAACCCGCGTGACATTAACGACCAGAAGCTCATGAGGGCGATCAACAAGCGCACCACGTCGATGGACGTGGACAGCGCCGGTCGTATCGGTCTTTCCGAGTCTCTCCGCAAGCAGGCGAACCTCGACCGCGAGGTCACGGTTGTGGGCAACTACGACCACCTTGAGGTTTGGGATCGCGCCGCGGCCGATGAGGACGATGACGATGAGGCCCTGCTGGACCTCTTCTTCTCGTAAGGGCAAGGCACGGGTAACGGATGGAGCGTGGGATCTTGACACAAGAATATCGGCATGAACCTGTCATGCTCGGCGAAGTGCTTGAGTCGCTGCGGCTAAAGAGCGGCTCCGTTGTCTGCGATTGCACCCTTGGCGGTGCCGGCCATTCGGTAAAGATGGCCGCGCAGGTGGGGGAGACGGGCCTTTTGCTCGGCGTCGATCAGGACGACATGGCCCTCGAGGCCGCTGGCGCCCGTCTGGACCGCGAGGTTCCCGGCGTTCCGCACCAGCTGCTGAAGGGCAACTTCGGCGACTTGGACGAGCTGCTTTGCTCGGCCGAGGTGCCCGGGGTCGATGGCTTCCTGTTCGATTTGGGCGTTTCGTCACCGCAACTCGATATCCCTGGCAGGGGCTTTTCGTATAACGAGGACGCCCCATTGGACATGCGGATGGATCCGGGTAATAACACCTTAAACGCAGCTGAGGTCATCAACACCTATAACGAACACGACCTCGCCCGGATTCTACGCGTCTACGGCGAAGAGAAGTTCGCCTCGCAGATCGCGCGCGAGATCGTGCGCCGCCGCGAGCAAGAACCGATCGAAACCACCGGCCAATTTGTCGAGATCATCAAGGCGGGTATCCCGGCTGCCGCTCGTCGGCATGGCGGACACCCGGCCAAGAAAAGTTTCCAGGCCATTCGCATCGAGGTCAATCACGAGCTCGATGTGCTCGAACGAGGGCTTGATGCCGCCACCAGGTGGCTCAACCCGGGCGGACGTATCTGCGTCATCTCGTATCACTCGCTCGAGGACCGTATCGTAAAGAACCACTTTAAGGAGATGAGCCAGGGGTGCACGTGTCCGCCGGAGATTCCGGTGTGCGTGTGCGGCAACGTGCCGATACTCAAGGTCATCACCCGCAAACCCTTGGTTGCCCAGCCTGATGAGGTTGAGCGCAACCCTCGGGCGAGATCAGCCAAAATCCGCGTGGCGCAGCGTCTGTAGGCGCGACCGCGCGATATTGGACCTCCTGCTCGCACCATAAACGAAGCTTAAACACACTACCAACGTACTCGGGATGGGAGGCGGCATATCATGGGCTACAACACTTCAAGCGCAGCACTCGCCTATGATATGAACGCCATGCCCGCCTATCGTGAGACGCCGCAGGCCCCCGTTGCTCCCCGTGAGCAGCGCACGCCGCGCTTTGATGTCTACACGGGCGCGGGCCGTCAGGCAAACCAGGCGGTAAGCCCGGTTTTCATGAGCGTTCTTAAAACGTTTTGCATCATTGCGGCTATCTTCATGACGATCGGCGTCGCCCGCGTGGCGCTCGCCGGCGTTACGGCCCAGGTGCTCAACAGCAACGCCGAGCTTACCAACACGCTCGAAAAGGCGACCGATGAGAGCTCCGACCTGGAGGTCATGCATTCGGTCTATGGCGCCGACACGCGCATTCGCGACCTTGCGGGCGCTTATGGCATGGTGGAGCCCAGCGAGAGCGTTACACTTGACTTTTCGCAGGATGCAGCCGCGGGCGCCAACGCGACCGCGACCGCTCAGTAGCAAGACGGTAGCTGAGTATGACAAATGACTATCGCCGCGGTTCCGATGGGGGCCGCGGTTCTGGACGTCCCTCGTCGCGGGGACGTTCTGGTTATCAAGGAACGGGTCGGCAATCTTACAACGCCGGGCAGTCCCGTGGCAACGACCCGGCGTCGCGACTTCGCGGCTCGGGCGGCCCTCAAGTGCATAACAACAGGTCGCGCAAGAGTTCGTCGACCGAATGGCTCACAGGCGCGCCTCTGCCTCGCCGCAAAGCCGTCATGGGATTCATTGGGTTTGGCTTGGGCTTGGGCGTCTTTCGCCTTGCCGACTATCAAATTGTCGAAGCCGATAAACTGCGCGAGCGTGCCGATGCGCGCCGCCTGCTTGCGCAGACCCTCTATGCCAAACGCGGCACCATCTACGACCGCAACGGTAACGTGCTAGCGTCGTCGGTCGAATGTCGCAACATCGCCGTGAACCCGCAGCTTGTCGAGGATGTTGACAAGACGGTGTCGGCGCTGGTCAAGGCAACTGGGATCGATAAAAAGACCTGCCGCAAGCTCGTCGAGTCCGATGGCACCTGGGTGTATATCAAGCGCCAGGTGGACGAAGACGATGCTGCGGCGCTGGAGAAGAAGAACCTGCCCGGCGTGCTTTTTGAGCAGGCCATGAAGCGCGTATATCCATACGGCAATCTGGCATCGCAGGTGCTGGGTGTAGTGAATGTAGACAACGACGGCTTGACGGGTCTCGAGAAGCAATACAACAAGCTTCTGACCGGTACGAACGGTTCTCTTGTGCGCGAGCGCGCGAGGGACGGCAGCTATATCGCGGGCGGTGCCTATAAAAAGGTGGCTGCGGTCGACGGCGTTGATATCGTGACGACGCTCGACGTCAATATCCAGCGTGCGGCCGAGGATGCCCTGGCAGAGGCAGTTGAGAAGACTAAGGCCAAGAACGGCTCGGCGCTGGTCACCGATCCTACGACAGGCGAGATCTTGGCAGCCTGCTCGTATCCGACTTACGACCAGACCGATCTGGAAAACGCCAAGAC
>USEK01000195.1 GCA_900553705.1 uncultured Collinsella sp. | reverse complement strand
GTCTCGTGGGCTCGGAGATGTGTATAAGAGACAGGTTTCAAGATTGAGAAATGCAATCGCACGCGAGAAAAATTGCGAACGGTCCGCGGCGCGAGTATTACAATGAAGACCCGTAAGATGTGGATAAACAACTTCTACGGGAAGCGCAGGTAACTCAATATGACCAAGCATGTGTTCGTAACCGGTGGCGTGGTTTCGTCCCTGGGCAAGGGTATCACCGCGGCCTCGCTGGGCCGTCTGCTCAAGTCGCGTGGCTACAAAGTAACGATGCAGAAGGCCGACCCGTATCTGAACGTCGACCCCGGTACCATGAGCCCGTTCCAGCATGGTGAGGTCTTCGTTACCGAGGATGGTTACGAGTCCGACCTGGACCTGGGTCATTACGAGCGCTTTATTGATGAGAACCTGACCCGCGATTCCAACTTTACGACCGGTGCCATCTACAAAAGCCTAATCGCCCGCGAGCGTCGCGGCGACTTTTTGGGCGGTACCGTGCAGGTGATTCCCCACGTCACCAATGTCATTAAGGACAAGTTCCGCCGCATCGAGGAGCAGACCGGCTCCGATGTAGTCATCACCGAGCTGGGCGGCACGATTGGCGACATCGAGTCCCAGCCGTTTGTCGAGGCCATCCGTCAGTACCGCAAGGAGGCCGGCCCCGAGAACGTCTGCTACATCCACGTGTCGCTCGTTCCCTATATCGCCGCCGCCCACGAGGTCAAGACCAAGCCCACACAGCATTCCGTCAAGGAGCTCCGCAGCTTTGGCATCCAGCCCGATATTATCGTGCTGCGCTCCGACCACCATATCGATGACGCTATCCGCGGAAAGATCGCAAGCTTCTGCGACGTCGACACCGATTGCGTCTTTACCAACGAGGACTGCGCGAGCATTTACGATGTTCCGCAGCTGCTTGCCGAGCAGGACTTTGACCTGCGCATTTGCGAGCGCCTGGGTCTGGACCCGCGTGAGCGCGACATGAGCGAGTGGAACGAGTTCCTGCGCAAACAGAATCACGCCAACCATCACGCCGACAAGGTGAAGATCGCCGTCGTGGGCAAGTACACGCAGCTGCCCGATGCGTACCTGTCGGTTATCGAGGCCCTGCACCATGCGGGCGTCTTCTACGATCGCCATGTGGACGTCCAGCTGGTCGACGGCGAGAGCCTCGACGAGCAGAATGTCTCCGAGGTTCTGGGCGACGCCTCGGGCATCCTGGTCCCCGGCGGCTTTGGCAAGCGCGCCCTGGAGGGCAAGATCCTCGCGGCCGAGTTTGCCCGTGAGCACAAGATTCCGTATCTGGGCATTTGCCTGGGTATGCAGGTGGCCGTGTGCGAATTTGCGCGCAATGTCGTCGGCCTTGCCGGCGCCAGCTCCTCTGAGTTCGATCCGGATGGCCCGTATAGTGTCATCGATCTGATGAGCTCGCAGGAGGACGTGACCGAGAAGGGCGGCACCATGCGCCTGGGCGCCTATCCGTGCAAGCTCGCCGCCGATACCCTTGCTCGCGAGGCATATGGCGAGGAACTCGTCTACGAGCGTCACCGTCACCGCTTTGAGTTCAACAACGCCTTCCGCGACCAGCTCGAGGACGCCGGTTTGGTTATCTCGGGTCTGTCGCCTGACGAGCGCCTGGTCGAGATGGTCGAGCTGCCGCGCGACGTGCATCCGTGGTATGTGGCAACCCAGGCTCATCCCGAGTTCAAGAGCCGCCCGACCAACCCGCAGCCGCTGTTCCGCGAGTTCGTACGCGCTTCGATCGGCCAGCACGAGGGTGTCGACCGTCTGCAGGTGACGCCCATGAACCTCGCTACGGACTAAGGGTGCCGGCGAATAAGGAACATACCGAAGCTACTCCCTCGTCGCTCGCCGTGGCGGCGGGGGAGTATCTCGATTACCTCGCGGTCGAGCGGGGTTTGGCGCGCAACACGATTGCGGCCTATCGTCGTGACCTGACGACGTACTGCGCCTATCTGGAGCGGGCGGGTATTGTGTCTTTTGAAGAGGTGACTCGTCAGGTCGTGGAGGGCTTTGTCGCCGACCGTCGCGATGGGGGCTATTCCGATGCCTCGGTGGAGCGTGCGCTTGCAGCCGTGAAGGGCCTGCATGCCTTTTTGGTGCGCGATGGGGCTGTAGCCCAAAATCCAACGGCGGCGTTGCGCCTGCCTAAAAAGGCTGAGCGTTTGCCGGAGTATCTATCGGTGGAGGATGTCTCGGCTCTGCTCGATCAAGACTTCCCCGAGGGCGAGATGGGCTTGCGCGACCATGCCATCTTGGAAGTGCTCTACGGATGCGGTTTGCGTGTGAGCGAGTTGGTGGGGCTCGATGTGGGCGATATCCATATTGACGATGGCTTTGTACTCGTTCGCGGTAAGGGCTCAAAGGAACGCCTGTCCCCGCTGGTGGGAAGCGCGGCGCGAGCTCTGATGCTCTATGTAACTGAGGGACGTTCTCGCTTGGCGGCCCATGCCCGCGGAACCGAGACCTCGGCGGTCTTTTTAAATAAGAACGGACGTCGCCTGTCGCGCCAGGCCGTGCATGCGATATGCGAGCGGTATGGGCGTCAGGTGGGGCTGGTGGGGCTCCATCCCCATACCTTGCGCCACTCCTTTGCCACCCACATGCTCGCGGGCGGTGCCGACCTGCGTGTGCTGCAGGAGATTTTGGGCCATGCCGATATTTCGACCACGCAGGTCTACACGCATGTCGACCGCACGCAACTGACCGAGGTCTATCTGGCGGCGCATCCGCTGGCGCATCGTTAACACATCGCTGGCCTGCATATTTATAGGTATTTGGGGACGGGCCCCAGATTGCTGCGGCGTGCTTTTGCGCGCGCATGGGCAATCTGGGGCCCGTCCCATTTTTCGCCACTTGTCGTCGCGGTGGTGGGCCGCACGTGCCTTGGGTGGGGGAGTTTGGGGGCGATGTGAACGCCATGTAAAGGGACGCAAAAATCGCCTCAAGGTCAACTTGAAGGTTGAGGTTGAAAGGCGGGGTGCCACAGGTGGCATCCCGCCTTTGCTGTAAACACAACATATTGTGTTTTCGAACATATGCTCGGGGGTGTTTTACCTGTCTCTTATACACATCTGACGCTGCC
>USEK01000194.1 GCA_900553705.1 uncultured Collinsella sp. | reverse complement strand
TGTGCTGGATGTGCAGCTTGGCGCCGGTCAGCTTGGCGATCTCGATGTCGCGGGCGATCTGGAGCTCCTCGCCGGCAGCCGGCCAGCCCTCGAGAGCCAGACGGGTCGAAACCTTGCCCTCGTTGATCTGGCCGTGGCCGACCAGGTCCTCGTCCTGGCAGTGGCTCATAAAGACCTTGCCGAACATCTTGCCGTAGTCCATGCAGCGACGGAGCATGCCCGCGCCCTGCACGCCGCGACCGTCATCGGTGAAGGCGACGGCGCCGTGGGCGACCATATCGCCCATCTCGGACATGGCCTCGCCCTTAAGACCGCGGGTCATGGCTCCCGACGGATAGACGCGGCAGTGGCCGACCTCGGCAGCGCGGGACTTGACGAACTCCACGACAGTGCCGTTATCGGTGACGGGATCGGTGTTGGGCATGGCGCACACGCCGGTAAAGCCGCCCTTGGCAGCTGCACGGGTGCCGCTCTCGATGTCCTCTTTGACCTCGTAGCCGGGCTCGCGAAGGTGAACGTGCATATCCACCAGGCCGGGGACGAGATATTTGCCGGAAAGGTCGCGGACCTCGGCTCCCTCGACGGCGAGATTCTCGCCGACCTCGGCGATCTTGTCGCCGTCAATCAGGACGTCAACGACACCGTCAAGCTCGACGGACGGGTCGACGACGTGGGCATTCTTAAGAAGCAAGGCCATTATCGGCACCTCCAAGCAGCAGATACAGGATAGCCATACGCACGCAGATACCGGCGTAGACCTGCTCCAGGATGACGGAGCGTTGCGGGTGGTCGGCCATATAGGAGTCGAACTCGACGCCGCGGTTGATGGGGCCCGGGTGACAGATGATCGCGTCGGGCTTCATGAGCTTCTCGCGGTCCTTGGTCAGGCCGAAGAGCTTGTGGTACTCACGAATGGTCGGGAACGGAGCGCCCTCGAGGCGCTCCTGCTGCACGCGCAGCATGTAGACGACGTCCAGCTCGGGGAGTACCGAATCGAGGTCGCTCGTCACGTGGTCGCAGCCCAGGACCTCGGGCGCCGGCGGCAGCAGCGTGCCGGGGGCGACGGCGTAGGTCTCGCAGCCCATGATCTTAAGGGCGGGGATCAGCGAGCCGCAGACGCGGGAGTGCGCGATATCGCCGACGACGGCGACCTTAAGACCGTGGAAGTCGCCCTTGTGCTCCCAGATGGTGTACAGGTCGAGCAGGGCCTGCGTGGGATGGTTGTGCTTGCCGTCGCCGGCGCAGATGACGCTCGCGGGCGAGTTCTGCGTGACGATGTAGGGAGCACCGGCGTGCTTATCGCGAACGACGATGCAATCAATCTTGTAGGCGTTGAGGGTCTCGACGGTGTCGACGAGGCTCTCGCCCTTGACCGTGGAGGTCGAGGAGCCGCCAAAGTTGAGGCTGTCAGCCGAAAGACGCTTCTCGGCGAGCTCGAAGGAGCTGCGGGTGCGCGTCGAAGGCTCGTTGAACATGTTGACGATGGTCTTGCCCTTGAGCGTGGGGACCTTCTTGATCGCACGCTCGTTGACCTCGGAGAACGCCTTGGCGGTCTCGAGGATGAGCTTGATGTCCTCTTCGGAGTACTCGGTAATGTCGATCAGGTGCTTATGGTTGAACGCCACGGTACTACTCACCTCCCAGCGGCGCGGAGCCCACGTGGGAACCCGGCGCGACGTCGTTAATCTCGACGGCGGTGTGGCCGTCGACTTCCTTCATATACAGGTGCACGTTCTCCTCATGCGACGAGGGAACGTTCTTGCCGACAAAGTCCGGCGAGATGGGGAGCTCACGGTGACCACGGTCAACGAGAACTGCCAGCTCGATGCGGCTCGGACGGCCCAGGTCCATGACGGCATCCAGAGCGGCGCGGATAGTACGGCCCGTATACAGGATGTCGTCCACCAGCACGACGCGCTTGCCGTCGACGCTGAAGGGAATGTTGGTAGCGTGGATCGCGGGAGCGAAATTGGTCGCATAGTCATCGCGGTAGAAGCTGATGTCCAGGCTGCCGAGCGGAACGTCGACGCCCTCGATCTCCTTGATCTCCTCGGCGAGCTTCTTTGCCAGAAGGTCGCCGCGCGTGACGATGCCGACCAGAGCGAGGTCTTCACAGCCCTCGTTGCGCTCGAGAATCTCGTGCGCGATGCGGGTCATCGCTCGATTGACGGCGGTCTCGTCCATGATGACCGCCTTGGGGGAAGTCGTGCCCATCGATCTCCTTCCTCACATGTCTTGACTGCTGACACAGTCAAAAAAATAGATGCCCGACCGCTTAAAGCGGACCAGACACCCACAGGAAGGGCTGCTCTTTGGCAGCTATGTAATTCCATGTGGGTATCTCGTACCCCTTTAATGGTCAAGGGATAGTGTAGCCAACCTCGAGCTTAATTGCGAGCATAAATACAGAACAATCCGTAAACGGGCGCAGGTGCTCCATAAACCTATATATATTTGTGGGACGAGCTTGAAAACGCACGCACGAGCTGGCATAATCCCCTCTGCTGCACGCAAATCGGATCTACGTCCAGGGCCGTGGCGTGAGCACTATCGCCAAAAGAGGAATATCTCTGTGTAGATTACGCACAGGGAGCTGCTTCTGTGCTATAGTTCAGGCTTGTTTGTTAACGCGACATGTTCGTTTGTCGCCCAAGGAGGGTCAGTTATGTCCAAAGTTTGCGAAGTTTGCGGTAAGCACCCCGTTGCCGGTCGCTCCATCAGCCACTCTCACCGCGTCACCAACCGTAAGTTCCGCCCCAACATCCAGCGCGTCTACGTCGTCGTCGATGGTCACCGTCGCAAGATGAACGTTTGCTCCACCTGCCTCAAGTCTGGCAAGGTTTCGCGCTCCTAAATAAGGTCTTACCAACAAGTACCTCGGACTCTCCGGGTCAAAGACCTCGCGTTCATATAGAACTTACCAAAGGCGTCCTCCCCCACGGAGGGCGCCTTTTTGCACTCATTGGGGACAGAGTTACATGAGTGTTTGCAGATGTCAAAGGAATCATAGCCCAGCTGATATGCCTTGAAGCTTGACCAGCGGTACGCATCGAGCGAGTCGAGCGCGCCTTTCACAGGCTGTCTCTTATACACATCTCCGAGCCCACGAGACGTA
>USEK01000193.1 GCA_900553705.1 uncultured Collinsella sp. | reverse complement strand
TACACTCGACTAGTCGTCGGCAGCGTCAGATGTGTATAAGAGACAGGATTAAGATTAAGTCTGCAACGCAAATCGAGCAGATGAAGAAGGCAGGAGCGCTATCTAAGATGGCGCTCCGCCACGTTGGAGCCATGGTGCGCCCCGGCGTTTCGACTTTTGAGCTCGATCAGCTCGCGGAGCAGATTATCCGCATGCATGGCGGCACCCCGGCCTTTAAGGGTTACGGCGGGTTCCCGGGGACCATTTGCGCATCAATCAACGATGCCGTGGTCCACGGTATTCCCAACCCCGACATGATCCTGCGCGATGGCGATATCATCTCCATCGATACGGGAGCCGTTGTCGACGGTTGGGTCGGCGATAACGCTTGGACGTTTTTCGTCGGCACCCCCACGCCCGAAGCCAAGGCTTTGTGCGAGGTCACGCGTGATTGCCTTAAGGCTGCCATTGAGCAGGCTGTTCCCGGTAACCATATCGGGGACGTCGGTTATGCCGTTCAGTCCCTCGCCGAGTCTCACGGTTACGGCGTGCTTCGTGATTATGTGGGCCATGGCATTGGCCGCGTGATGCACGAGGACCCCAACGTTCCTAACTATGGAAAGAAGGGGAGGGGCGTTCGCCTCCAGGCCGGCATGGTCATTGCCATCGAGCCGATGGTCACGATGGGTTCCAACCATGTGAGCACGGGCTCCGACGGTTGGATTGTTACGACCAACGACCACCTGCCCGCCGCGCACTACGAGAACACCGTCGCCATTACCAATGACGGTCCGGTGATTCTGACCACGGATGCCCAAGGTGCTTGGTGTTCCCTGCAAGGCGGTGAAATGTAAAAGTCGCCGCCCCCTGATGCCCAACCTCGCCTTTCAATTTCGAAGGCATGACCCCAAGGTCTATGCCTTCTCATTTCAAGGCGATCTTGGGCATCAGGGAACGGCTTTGTTTTACATTTCAAATGTAACAAGTTCCACTTAGTTGTGGAGCCATTACGAAGTTATTACGATGCGTGCATACGTGTTGTAGAATACTCAATCGCTGTCGTTTTCTAGAGAAAGATGATTGCTTGTGAAGAAGGAAGACGCAATTGAGCTCGAGGGTACGGTAAAGGAACCACTGCCCAATGCCATGTTTAAGGTCGAGCTCGAGAACGGTCATTCGGTTCTGTGCAACATTTCTGGCAAGATCCGAATGAATTACATCCGCATTCTCCCCGGTGACAGGGTTGTCGTGGAGCTTTCCCCGTACGACCTGACCCGCGGCCGCATCACCTATCGCTATAAATAGCGGCACGCATACACGCACTCCATTTCCGGCTGCAGGCTTAGCTCAACCTACGGTCGGATTGTGTGTGAAGACCAGCCATAGTTTTAAACGCCTGCGGCTGGGCGAGTAGATAGTAGGGAAGTAGTTTGAGCGCTACCGAAAGGAAGAACGATGAAGGTACGTCCTTCGGTCAAGAAGATGTGCGATAAGTGCAAAATCATTAGGCGCCATGGCAAGGTCCTCGTCATTTGCGAGAACCCCCGTCATAAGCAGCGTCAGGGTTAAGAGAGGAGACTACGTTGGCCCGTATTAATGGTGTCGACCTCCCGCGTGAGAAGCGCGTTGAGATCGGTCTGACCTACATTTACGGCATCGGCCGCACCACTGCGACGAAGATTTGCGTCGAGTGCAACGTTAACGTGGATACGCGCGTTAAGGACCTCACCGAGGATGAGGTTAACGCCATCCGCGATTATATCGATAAGAACCAGATCATGGTTGAGGGCGACCTCCGCCGTGAGCGCAACCAGAACGTCAAGCGCCTTATGGACATCGGCTGCAACCGCGGCCTTCGTCACCGCAAGGGCCTCCCGGTCCGCGGCCAGCGCACCCACACTAACGCTCGTACCCGCAAGGGCCCGAAGCGTCAGATCGGTGCTAAGAAGAAGAAATAAGGAGCGCTAGATAGATGGCTACTGCTAAGAAGAACGTTCGCGCTGCCCGTCTGAAGCGCGCGGACCGTAAGAACATTTCCGTGGGCCAGGCTCACATTCGTTCTACGTTCAACAACACGATCGTTTCGATCACCGATCCCCAGGGCAACGTCATTTCCTGGAAGTCGGCTGGCCAGGTGGGCTTCAAGGGCTCCCGTAAGTCCACGCCGTTCGCTGCCCAGATGGCTGCCGAGGCTGCTGCCAAGCAGGCCATGGAGCACGGTATGAAGAAGGTTTCCGTCTTCGTCAAGGGCCCCGGCTCCGGTCGTGAGACCGCCATCCGCTCCCTCCAGGCTGCTGGCCTCGAGGTCTCGAGCATCCAGGACAAGACCCCCATTCCGCACAACGGCTGCCGCCCCAAGAAGCGTCGCCGCGTGTAACTGAAAGGATCGTATCAATATGGCAATCGACAGGACTCCTGTTCTTAAGCGCTGCCGTCAGCTCGGGATCGATCCCGCTGAGCTCGGTTACAGCAGCAAGAAGGAATCTATCCGTCAGCCCAAGCGCCGTCGCAAGGAATCTGAGTACGGCATGCAGCTGCGCGAGAAGCAGAAGGTCAAGTTCATCTATGGCGTTCTGGAGAAGCAGTTCCACGGCTACTTCAACAAGGCCCGTAAGATGAACGGCGTCACCGGTGAGAACCTCATGATCATTCTTGAGTCTCGCCTCGACAACGTCGTCTTCCGTCTTGGCTTCGCCCGCACCCGCAAAGAGGCTCGTCAGTCCGTCCGTCACGGTCACTTCACCGTGAACGGCAAGCGCGTGGACATCCCGTCCTACCGCGTCAAGGCCGGCGACGTCGTCGCTGTCGGCGAGAAGTTCCGTGACCTCCTCCCCATCAAGGAGGCCCTGATTTCCTCCGAGCGTTTTGAGGTCCCTGGCTGGCTCGAGGTCGATATCGAGAAGCTGTCTGGTAACGTGCTCGCTCTGCCGACGCGTGAGCAGATCAGCGGTGATATCAACGAGCAGCTCATCGTCGAGCTCTACTCTAAGTAGTCCATCCGGGCTGCTGAGGCTGGAGGTAATACATGTCAGAATTCATTAGGCCTCAGGTTCAGGTCGAAGAGATCAACGAGACGTCTGCTCGTGTCTCCGTCGAGCCGCTCGAGCGTGGTTACGGCGATACGCTGGGTAACTCCCTTCGTCTGTCTCTTATACACATCTGACGCTGCCGACGACTAG
>USEK01000192.1 GCA_900553705.1 uncultured Collinsella sp. | reverse complement strand
TACACTCGACTAGTCGTCGGCAGCGTCAGATGTGTATAAGAGACAGTTCGTATACGACACTGGCAAAGAAGTAGCTCAACTAACAGGCCTATTTGGAATCCGAATCGTCCATGGAGCCGTCGATGCCGGTTTTGGTGTCGTCATCCGTATTGGAATCGTCATCCTTGGCGAAGGGGTTCTTGAAAAAGCCTGTCGCGTCGGGCTGAAGACCTGAGAGCTTAATCCAGGGATTCTCGAGCTCGGGCTTGGGCATTGCCTGGGCCTCGGGCGCAGTCTCGTTGCCGATGAGCTCGGACTCGTAAATGAACGTATCATCGCCAAGCGCGTCATAGGCGGCGACCGGGTTGCCCTCGGCATCGCGATACGGCGTGCCCTTAAACACAGCGCCATCGTATGCCACGAGCTGACGACCGGTCTCGTTCTCAAAGTAATAGACAAAAATGCCCTTGAGGGCCGCGCACAGCGGAATGGCGATGACCATGCCGATGGGACCCATGAGTGCCGAACCGATAACGAGGGCCGTCAGGCTCATGACGGGATGCACCTGCACCGAGCTCTGCATAACCTTAGGCGAAATGACGTTGTCGGTGACATTTTGGGCCACCATGGTCACGACAAGCGTCCACAACGCCAACATGGGGCTGAACATGAAACCGAGTACCGTGGCGATTGCTGCGCTCACCCAGGGACCGACGACCGGAACCAAATGCATGATGCCGGTAAAGATAGCCATGAGCGCCGCATACGGATGACCGATGATCATAAAACCGATAAAGGCGAGGAAACCATCGCAGATGGACGTCACGACCATACCGCGCATGTAGCCGCCGACAGAGCGAGAAAGGATGGCGACCATAAAGCGGTACGAGGTCTCCTTCTCCTGACCGATGATGGTGCAAATCTCGTGATGCATGCGAGGGTAGTCGCAGGCCATCCAGTAGGCAAGCACCAGACCAAGGAAGATCACGAACAACTGCGAGGCCGTATTGGTGATGAGCGGGAACACACCGCGACCAAGCTCAGCGGCGATTTGCGAGACGTACTTGGACGCTACGGTAACCAGCGAAGAAAGATTGTCGTCCAGATACTCCTTGAGCGGCGTGTTGTTGAGCGTCTTGGCGTGCGAGATCATCTCATTGAGGTCGCCACCAGCAACACGAAGCTGCTCGGGCAGGCGGCTCAGGACTTCCATGATCTGACCAAAGAGAATCGGCGACAAGATGCAAACGACGCCGACGAGCACGGCAACGACCACAATAAGCGCGACAAGCGAACCGATGCCGCGATTCACGCCATGGTGCTCAAGCCAATTGGTGATCGGCGACATCACAAAGGCGATGATGGAGCCGACTGCCAAAAACTCGATGACCGGCGCAAGGATGCCCATAAGGTTAAAGATGACGGCGGCGATGACAATGCAGCCGACGACGCCCCAAATGCGCAACGTCAGAATACGGGTATCGCGCAGCGTGCGGTCGGTTTGTTGGGGGTGCTCATTCATGAACGAACCATCACTCCGTCGGGGTCAATCTTGTCTTGAATCTTCTTAAGGGTACGGCGCAGCAGGCGCGAGACCTGCACCTGCGAGATGCCCAGCTTCTTGGCAATCTCGATCTGGGTCATGCCCTTCACGAAGCGCAGCTCAATTACCTCGCGCTCGCGCGGCGAGAAATCGCGAATGGCCTCCTCAATCACCAGGCGGTCATCGGTAAAGTCGAGCTCGTTGTCGTCGTCGGCATAGCGGTCGAGAATCGAGGGCGCATCATCGGAATCGGACGCGCCGGGAGCCTCGATGGGCACCGAGGTATAGGCCGAGGACGATTCCATGGCTTCGAGCACCTCGTCGACGGTCACGCCCAGGTAATCGGCGATTTCCTCAACCTTGGGCGAACGCTGTAGCTCGTTGGTGAGCTTATCGGTAGCCTGGTTGACCTTGGCCGAGAGCTCCTGCAAGCGACGGGGCACGCGCACGCTCCAGCCCTTGTCGCGGAAGTGGCGCTTAATCTCACCCAGAATGGTAGGAGTGGCAAACGTGGTGAACTCGAGCCCGCGCTCGGGGTCAAAGCGGTCGATAGCCTTGAGCAAGCCCAGATAGCCGACCTGCAAAAGGTCATCGAGCGGCTCGCCGCGGTTCTTAAATTTGTTGGCAAGAAACCTTACCAGGTTCATATGGGACATGACGAGCTGTTCGCGGGCATCCGGATCACCGGTCTCCTTATAACGACGAAACAGCTCGCGGGTTTTCTCCTTGTCCCAAGCGGTCTTGCCGCTACGGGAACGTTCGGTCATATTAGATATCCGCCTTGAGGTCGAGGGAAAGCGTTAGGGGCGCCGTAGTCTTTTCGTAGGAATCGCACACGCTCGCCAAAATGAGCTCGGCATATACGGCAGCCTGGTCATCCTCATCGACAGTCGCCTGATCGCCAAAGGTAAAGGTCATGCCCACGTGAGATTCGTCGACATCGAATTTGATCGAGATATCGTCGGAATCAACAGCCGTACAGCCAAAGATAAAGGCTTCCTCGGCGGCCATACGAATATCCTCGATGCGATCGACGGACATAGAGCACAGGGCGCCGACGTTGGCTGCCGTCATGCGCACCAAGCGCGCGAGACGCGGATCACCGGCAACGCTCAGCGTAATGGGGCAGGTTGCTTCGCTACTCATCGCAGGACTCCTCGGAGGTCTCGGCGGGCGTATAGGTGTAATACTGAGCCGGCTTGGATACAGACTTCTGACCATCATCGTCGCCCGCGGCGGCCTCGTCCTCGCCAATTAGGACGCGCTCGGTAGGCTGCTCGGCCTCCGCAGCGGCAGCGGCGAGCTTGCGATCGGCGTCGGCTGCAGGAGCCTTCACCTTATTGAAAAGCTTCTGCACGGCACCAGCCGCAGAGTCGGTCACGCTCGACACGGCGTTGCTTGCCTCGGCTACGCTACCCGTGACCTCGGAAATGTCGCGAACCACGGCTTCGACCTCTACAAGATTGGAGGTAAGGGCGTCAACCGCGGTCTTGCTCGACTTGAGCAGCGGCTCCACCTGGGCAAGTGCCGGCGTAAGCTCGTCTACGGCGCCATCGAGCTTTGCCACCACAGGCTGAGCCTCGGCGATGGTGTTGTTGCTGTCTCTTATACACATCTGACGCTGCCGACGACTAGTCGAGTGTAG
>USEK01000191.1 GCA_900553705.1 uncultured Collinsella sp. | reverse complement strand
GATCTACACTCGACTAGTCGTCGGCAGCGTCAGATGTGTATAAGAGACAGAGGTCGGCGTGGGCGGAGATTGTGGCTGATGGGGATACGCATCCCGGTTGCTGTTTCGCGCTTTGCGCGAAAGGCGCACCACTTTGGGATGGGTGGGGTACGTGGTTGTTGTGGCAGCTGATCCCCACCATAAATTACCCTCGGCATACTTGCGCGAACGATTGCTCGTGCTACACTTGCAATTGCTGTTTCAGGGCGGGGTGAAATTCCCCACTGGCGGTAAATCGGGCGGTGTCAAAGGGACGCCGTGGCGCGGGCGAGATATCTGCGTCCGAGCCGATGAGTCCGCGACCCGTGTGTGCGTTGGTTCGCATGCCGGCTGAACTGGTGAGATTCCAGTACCAACGGTTAGAGTCCGGATGAAAGAGGCAGGTGATCTTATGTCTGAACAGTCGCAGCATATCCATTTTGAGAACACGAATAGGTGGAGCACCAAACAGCTCGTTACCATGGCGCTGATGTGCGCCTTGGGTGCCCTGTTTATGTACGTGCAGCTGCCCATCCTTCCTTCGGCGCCGTTTTTGACGTATGACCCGTCGCTGGTGCCGGCGATGGTGTGCGGGTTTGCGTACGGTCCTAGTGCCGGCACCGCTGTTGCCGCTATGGCTATCGTTATCCATGCGCTCACCACGGGTGACTGGGTCGGTGCGCTTATGAACTTGGTTGCCACGCTGGGCTATATTCTGCCCGCGGCTATCGTCTATCAGAAGATGCATACCTATAAGGGTGCCGTGATTGGCCTGACGCTCGGCGTCATTGCCGCTACGGTGCTGTCTATGGTCGCAAACCTTACTATTGGCGTATGGTTCTGGTATGGCTCGGTCGATGTGATTCTGCCGCTCATGCTTCCCGCCGTTTTGCCGTTTAACCTCATCAAGACCGTGCTCAACTCGGTGTTGACGCTGGCGGTGTATAAGGCAGTCTCCAACCTCATCACGCCTAAAAAGGACCAGGTCAAAGGCCGCGCATGATTGAGTGTCGGGGCGTTTCCTTTAGCTATGACGGTGCCGTACCGGCGCTCGACGGCGTCGATCTGAATATCGAGGACGGCGAGTTTTTCTGCATCCTCGGTGGCAATGGGTCGGGCAAGTCGACGTTTGCCAAGCATCTGAATGCACTGTTGCAGCCCGATGCGGGCACGGTACGCATCAACGGCATGGATGCGTCCGACCCCGAGCTGGTCTACGACATTCGTTCGACCGCGGGCATGGTGTTCCAGAATCCCGATGATCAGCTGGTGGCAACGCTTGTCGAAGATGACGTTGCGTTTGGTCCCGAAAACCTTGGCGTGCCATCGGCGCAAATTGCGCAGCGCGTTCGCGAGGCACTGAAGGGCGTGGGCCTGGTGGGCTTTGAGCGCCACGAGACCCATGCGCTTTCGGGTGGCCAAAAGCAACGCGTGGCGCTTGCCGGCGTGCTTGCCATGGAACCGCGCGTTCTCATTTTGGACGAGGCTTCCTCGATGCTCGATCCGCGTGGACGTAAGGGCCTCATGAAGGCTTGCCGCGCGTTGCACGCTCGCGGTATGACCATCGTGATGATTACGCACTTTATGGAAGAGGCTGCCGAGGCCGATCGTGTCGCCGTGTTTCAGACGGGACGAGTTGCCATGCTCGGTAAGCCCGAGGAAATCTTGACGCGGGCGGACGAACTTGCGCAGTTCAACTTGGATATGCCGGCGTCGTGCTGTCTAGGTAGGGCACTTCGTGCGAAGGGTGTGCCCGTTCACGCGCAGGTGCGCGAGGCGGATATGGTTACCGAGGTTGCGCAGGTCTATACCGAGCGAAGTGGAGCAGACATCGCGGGGCAGTCTTCCGTATCCCAGTGGGAAATCGCTGACGGCACTGTTCCGGTTGGCAACGAGGGGAACGCGTCGGAGCCCGTCATCGAGCTATCCCATGTTTCGTACAGTTATTCGCTCAGTCCGCGCGAGCGCCGCCGCTGGCATAAGCGCTCGGCCACTGCGGGCAAATCGAGCAAACAGGCTCTCTGGGGAAACGACCCCAGCAGCCCGTGGGCGCTGCGCGATGTATCGCTGACGGTGCGTCGCGGCGAGTTCCTGGGCTTGGCAGGTCATACCGGTTCGGGTAAGTCGACGCTGGTCCAGCATCTCAACGGTTTGATTCGCCCCCAGGAGGGATCCGTTCGCGCGCTGGAGCTCGATCTATCAAACAAGAAAGACGCCGCCGCGGTTAAGGCCAAGGTCGGCGTGGTGTTTCAGTATCCAGAGCGTCAGCTGTTTGCCGAGACCGTGGCACAGGACGTGGCATTTGGTCCGCATAACCTTGGCTTGTCACAGACCGAGGTTGCCCGCCGCGTTGAGACATCGCTCTCGCGCGTGGGCCTCGACCTTTCCACGGTCGGCGACAAGAGTCCCTTTGAGCTTTCGGGCGGTCAGCAACGGCGTGTGGCATTCGCCGGCGTACTCGCCATGGAGCCCGAAGTCCTGGTGCTCGATGAACCCATGGCGGGGCTCGATCCGGCTGCGCGCAGGGATTTCCTAGGGCTCATCGGTCGACTCCATCGCGAGGGCCTGACCGTTGTCATGGTTTCGCACAGTATGGATGACCTGGCCAATTGCTGCGACCGTATCGTCGTAATGAACGAAGGTGCGGTGTTTGCCGAGGGAACCCCCGCGCAGGTGTTTGCGCATGCCGATGAGCTCAAGTCGATCGGCTTGGGCGTTCCCGCCGCCCAGCGTATGGCGCTGGCGCTTACGGAGGCGGGCGTGCCGCTGCGTCGCGGCGGGCTCTATACGGTTGAGTCGCTGGCAGACGAGTTGGTGGACCTGCTAATCGGTCGCTCGGGCGGTCCTTCTAACGTCGCGGACATTGCTAAATCCAAGACGGTCGCGCGAGAGGAGGGCTGCTAATGGAGGCGTTTTCGTTTGGCAGCTACTATCCCGGCGATAGTACAATCCACCGCCTGGACCCGCGAACCAAGTTGCTCTTGGGCTTTGTGTTTCTGATCACGACGCTCACAGTCAGCAGCTTCCGCGGACTGGCCCCGGTCGCAATTTTCGTTGTGCTGACCTATGCCGTGTCTCGGGTGCCGGTTCGTCGCGTTCTGTCGTCGATGGCGCCGCTGCTGGCAATCGTCGTCGTGGCTGTCTCTTATACACATCTGACGCTG
>USEK01000190.1 GCA_900553705.1 uncultured Collinsella sp. | reverse complement strand
ACGAGATTCCTCTACGTCTCGTGGGCTCGGAGATGTGTATAAGAGACAGGCGCAGGGGCGACCGAGGTCATCGCTGCGCACAGTATATGCGGCAACGGGTGCGCGGGCGAGGGAGCGGTTGATTCCGATCGGCGCATGACGATTGAGCCCGATGCTTTTGTTGATAGGGAACCCGGGGCGCCTCGCGCTACAAGAGGCCCGCGTGTTGATGATTATGGAAAAGCGGAAGCCGAGCATGGTCGGCGCCCCCGGAACCCCCTTGTATACGATGACGCTGGAGGGCCGGCGCAGCATGCTGGCGATTCCCCGGCTGTAGATATGGGATACGTGCACGGCGTGAATCTGGTGGATGAACTCGACGAAGTTGAGGGCTTTGCCGGGTGCGGCGAGTTGTCGCTGATGCAGCATGAGCAGATTGCACAGAACGAGCCTGCCTCGCAGACCGAACAAGCTGCCATGCCGGCTTGGACGCAGCGTGTGGTTGCGGCGGAGGAGACGGGGACGCTGTCACCGACGCCCGCTCCGCCGCCTCCGATGCCGCCGGCAGACGCTGCCGCTTCGCCGCATCGAGCTCCGGTCATCTGCGCCATTTCGGGTTCGGGCGGTTGCGGCAAGTCGACGATCGTTGCCACCATGGCACACACATCGTCGCTGTTGGGCTTGCGTGCCGCCGTGCTCGACCTGGACCTGATGTTTGGAAACCTTTACGACTTGTTAGGCGTCGATGCTCCGCGCGATATGGCGGCACTTATCGAGCCGTCGGCGGCGGGCGCGCTCACCGAGCCGGATATCGTAGCCGCATCGATGCGCGTGGCGCCGGGCGTTACGCTCTGGGGTCCCGTCGCGGCGCCCGAGCAAGCCGAGCTCATGGCACGTCCGGTGGAGCTACTGCTTGATGTCCTGCGTCGCGAATCCGACGTGGTCTTTATCGATACCTCGGTCTTTTGGGGCGACGCCGTGGCGGCTGCGGTGGCGGCGAGCGACCGTTGCCTGGTCGTTGGCGATGCGGCGGTGTCGTCCGCGACATCGGCGTCGCGCGTCATTGAACTGGCAAGTCGAGTAGGTGTGCCGCGCACGCGCATGAGCGCCGTGTTCAACCGGTTCGGTGCGCGCGGGGCAGACGAGGATGTTGCCATGCGCTTTGAGATTGCCTGTGCGTTGAGCTCCAAGATTCGTATCGCCGATGGCGGGCAGGATCTCGCCGCGCTCATGGCGTTTGGGCGCGCTGACGAGGCAGTGGGGCAGACCAGCGCTTTTGCGACCAGCGTGCGCGAGGCCACGCGCGAGATGCTCGTGGAACTGGGGTGCGCCGTCGGCCCTTGGGGCGATATGGTCACCGACCGTGCAATGCGCACCGAACGCCCGCGTATCCGCCTTCCCTGGTCGCGCGAGGGTGATCAGCGATGAGCCTGCAAACGAGGATTAAGGCTACAGGCGCTGCAGCGGCGGCAGCGCCTGTAGATGCGGGGCGCCGCCGCGCGGTGAAACGACGCACCAAGCGCGCCGTGATGGACCGCATGGGTTACGACGAAGTGGCGCGTATCAGCGCCTATATCGACCCGGCACTTGCCCGCTCGGAATTGCGTCCTGCGGTGGAGGCGGCGCTCAATGTTGAGGAGCCGACCGATCTCGCGACGCCCGAGCGCGAGACTATCATCGACGAGATTTTGGATGACGTGGTGGGCTTGGGGCCGTTGCAGCCGCTCATCGAGGACGACACCGTTACCGAGATCATGATCAACGGCTGCCGCTCGGCTTTCTTTGAACGCGGCGGCGTCTTGTACCCCATCGAGCATGCGTTTGAGGATGATGAGCAGATCCGGGTGCTTATCGACCGCATCATCTCGCCACTTGGCCGCCGTATCGACGAGCGCAGCCCCATCGTCAACGCCCGCCTCAAAACGGGCTATCGCGTCAACGCGGTGATTCCGCCTGTGGCGATTGACGGACCGATTCTCACCATCCGAAAGTTCTCGGACCGTATCTGCTCGCTGGACGAGCTTGTGGGGCTGGGGTCGCTGCCGCTTTGGTATGCGCAGCTGCTGTCGTGCGCGGTGTCGCTGCGACAGGACCTGGCGGTTGCGGGAGGCACGGGATCTGGTAAGACCACCCTGCTCAACGCGTTGTCATGCGAGATCTCCACCGGCGAGCGCATCGTGACGATCGAGGACTCTGCTGAGCTCAAGTTTGCGCATCATCCGCACGTGGTGCGCCTAGAGGCGCGCGAGGCTTCAATTGAGGGCGAGGGCGCGGTGACGATCCGCGACCTGGTGACCAATGCCCTGCGCATGCGCCCCGACCGCATCGTGGTGGGCGAGGTGCGCGGTGCTGAGTGCTGCGACATGTTGCAGGCCATGAACACGGGCCACGACGGGTCGCTCACCACACTTCATGCGGGCTCAGAACAGGAGACCGTGGTGCGTCTGACGTTGCTTGCACGTTATGGCATCGATCTGCCGAGCGAGCTCATCGAGGAGCAGATTGCCATGGCGCTCGACGGCATCGTGATGTCCGAGCGCCACGCCGATGGCAGGCGTTTCGTCTCCTCGTATTCGGGGGTGCGTCGCGCCGCGTCGGGCGGCGTAGAGCTCGAGCGCTATGTGACTTTCGATGCTGCCGAGCGCACCTGGAAGCTTGACCGCGAGCCGCCGTTTATCGCAGAAGGCCTGCGGTCGGGGACGCTCACACAAGAGGAGGTGGACGAATGGAGGTCGCTGTGCCCCTCGTCGTAGGGGGTTTGGCAGGGTTTTCTGTTGCGACGGCGTGCGGGGCGGAACCTCGTGTGCCGCAGGTACCGCCGGCGGAGCTGGCGCGTCAGGCGCTCGAGACGGTGGCAGAGAAGCTGCCGCGTGAGCTGGTGGAAAACGATCCGCTGAAAAAGATCGCCCGTTCGTGGGCATCGCTGGCTCCGGCGCGTCGCCTTGGCCTCGCGATCGAGGATGCTTCGGGGCGTTTGGCGTTTCTGCTGCTATCGAGCGGTGTCTGCTGCGTTTTGCTAACGATGGTGTCGTTATCGCCCCTCGGATTTGCCTTGGGACTTGTTGCTCCGTTTGCCGTTGGCGCCGCTCGGGATGGCTTTGAGAGCCGGCGCGAGCAACACGATGCAGAAGAGGCCATGCCCGAGGCGTTTACCGCACTTTCCATGTCGCTTGCCTCGGGACATTCGCTGGCCCAGGGCATGCGCTTTGTGCTGTCTCTTATACACATCT
>USEK01000189.1 GCA_900553705.1 uncultured Collinsella sp. | reverse complement strand
CATGAAAAAGGCAAGGCATAGACCTTCTGGTCATGCCTTGCCTTTTGAATGACAAGTTGTCGCTCTGGGCGGCGCGTAGCGTCGGCTGGTCCGCCGTTCGTTAGAACGGCGGAACCTGAGACGTAACCCCTACGGCCGCTGGCCCATGCCACCCTCGAGGGTGACGGTCTCGCCGTTCATGTACTTAAAGTCGGGACCGCAGAGCTGAACGACCACGCGGCCGATCTCCTTCTCGACGTCGCCGTAGTGGCCTGCCGGCGGCATGTGGACGTTGGCCTTGAAAGCCTCGGGGTAAGCATCCTGGAAGTTCTCGAGCGCAGCGGTCCAAGCAAGCGGGCAAACGATATTGACGTTGATGCCGTCCTTGCCCCACTCGTTGGCGGCAACGCGGGTCAGGCCGCGGATGCCCTCCTTGGCGGCAGCATAGCTGCACTGGCCATAGTTGCCAAACAGGCCGGCGCCCGAGGCAAAGTTGACCACGGAGCCCTTGGTCTCCTTCAGGTGCGGATAGGCCTTCTGCATGTACAGATAGGTAGCATACAGACCGGAGTAAATGGCCAGGTTAAACTGATCCATGGTGTGATCGGCGATGGTCACACCCGAGGCGCTGGCCTGAGCATTGTTGACGACGGCGTCGATGCGGCCGAACTCCTCAATGGCCTTGTCGATGACATTCTGGACAACGGCCTCGTTATCCTGGCCAGCCGAGACATCGGCCTGAACAGGCAGAACCTTGACACCGTACTCGGCCTCGAGAGACTCCTTGGCGGCCTCGAGCTTGGCGACGTTGCGGCCGGTGATGACGAGGTTCGCGCCCTCCTTGGCAAATGCGATATCGATGCCGTAGCCGATGGAGCCAGCGGAACCGTCCTTAAGCGTGGCCTTGCCGCCGCCGGTGACGATCACGGTCTTACCAGTGAAAAGTCCCATACAAAGTCCTTTCAAATCGCGACGGGCACGCCCGCCGACTGCGCGTATCCAACTTCACGCGCCAAAAGCTGAGATGCAACTTTAGCGTGTTCAAGCGAAAATAAAAGACCGCGGTAGGCGAACGGCACCACGTCGTTCGGCGAAGGGATTGTCAAGTACAAACTGGATAAAGCGGCCGAGTTATCGTTATCAGATCGAGCCATCGAACACGTTTTGAAACTTTGCTGCAGCGCGTGGGATGTCGGCGCGAGACTTTATCATAGGGTGACAAACAACGATGAGGAGCACATGCCTATGACAGACGAGCTGGACCCCCAGACTCAGCAGCATATTGATCATTCCGAAGACGCCGTCGACGACTGCGATACTCCTACCTGCGTCGACGCCTCCACCGATGCGCCCGCCACCGCAGATGCGCACGCCGGTGCGGATAAGGCAACAGACACAGACGATACTGTCGAGCATGATGAAAGCGAGCAGCCGGAGCCGAGCGATGCCGAACCTGACACGGACCCCGCCCCGCAAGCAGCGGGCCCCATCGAGGTGTCTTCGGAAGAAGAGCTCGATGCCGTCATGGACTCCATGATGGATGCCGTCAAAGCGATGAAAGACGCCGTGGCCGATGCCGATATTGATGCCGAGGAAGAGGAGGCCGCCGAGGCGGCCTCGACCTTTGTACCCGGCGAGACCCCCGTTGCCGACCAGGGCAGCACCATGCCCTCGTTTCTGCAGCTCGAGCACCCCACGATTGGCGCCGATGCGGTCGATCCGCACGCAGCGGGCTTTTCTGTGGTCGAGGGCGGTACCGGCAATATCGCCGCGCCGCAGGCTGCCGATGCGGACGCTGTCGACACCGCTCGCCCGATCGCCCCGCACTCCCCCGACGCGAACCGCGATCTGGGGACCGCTGTCTCGAACACCGCGAACGCCGTGGGCACCTTTATTGCCCAGGGCGCCTCGGCCATGCGCGAGATGAACGCCGCGAAAAAGGCACTTGCCGATGCCCGCGCCCACCTGGCCGAACTTGAGCAGCGCATTGTCGATCAGGCCGAGGAGCTCGAGACGCGCCAGGATATCGCAGGCCGCTACGACCAGATCGTCGCCGACCAGCGTCAGGCGATCGCCACAGCGCAAAAGACCGCTGCGGCAGCCGAGATTGACCGTGATGCCCACGCCGCCAAAGCGACAGAGCTCAAGAGTCAGCTCGAACAAATGAAGACAGAGGATGACGCGACTGAGCTCCGCCTGAAGGCCGCGCTCGACGCCGTGGAGGCCCGCGAGGCAAGCTCGCGCGAGACCGGCAACCGCCTCGTTCGACGTCTTGAGGATTCCAAGCGCATCCGCGACAAGGTGCAGGCCGAGCGAGACGCCGGCATTGCCGCCGCACAACAAACCGTCGACGCCACGCGCGCCCAGCTCGAGACGCTGCGTCATGAGTATGCCGAGCTGCAACGCAATCCCTCGGCAAATCCCGCCAACTATACGGTGCGCACCAGCGAGCTCTCGATGCAGATCTCCGACACGGCAGATGCCCTGCGTAAAGCCGAAGAAGATGTCCCGCGCATCACTGCCGACCTTGAGCACTCGCTTGCCGCAGCCGAGCAGGCCGTCGAGCAGGCTCAAGCCCCCATTGCCGAAGCCAAACGCGCGCACCAAGCCGTGACGACTGAGGCTGATGCCGCGCGCGACGAGCTGCAGACGGCGAAAACTGCCGCCACGACGCGCCAGCGCGAACTGCGCGAGAAGATCGCCGCCGAGGACAAGGCACGCCGCGACCAAGAGCAAAGCATCGCCAACGCCCAAGCAGATGCCGCACATGCACAGTCGATCATCGAGCAGGCGACCGAGGTACATGACCATCCAGAGATCACTGAGTCGCTTGCAGGATCCTTGGCCCGAGACAAAGCCGAACACGCCGAGACCGAGCGAGAAGTCGCCCAGCTCGAGGCCACCGAGGACGCGGTGCGCGAGCGCACCCGCGACTCCCGCATCAAATTCACCGGAGCCATCGTCTGCATTGTCGCCATAATTCTGGTGATCATCCTGATCTGGCTGTTCGCGAGCAAGTAAACCAGCTGCCAAAAAACGCCCCAACGCAGTTGCGGTGAGATAGTTCCTGTTTAGCCCTCAAAAAGGCCAATTCAAGAACTATCTCACCGCAACTTTTTTTGGTGCAAAGGGGTCAGGTTACTTTGCGCCAATCTCTTGCAACCAAAGAAATGCCGATGTTTTGGCAACGACAGACACTATGACCCAATCCGAGGGCACGGAAACGACAGGAGCCCCC
>USEK01000188.1 GCA_900553705.1 uncultured Collinsella sp. | reverse complement strand
GAACGTCGCCATCATCGGCCGTCCCAACGCCGGTAAGTCGTCGCTGTTCAACCGCATCCTGGGCGCCGACCGCTCTATCGTGTCCAACATTGCTGGCACGACGCGCGACGCCATCGACACCGTCGTGGAGCGCAACGGCAAGCACTACCGCATGGTCGACACCGCGGGCATTCGCAAGAAGAGCACCGTGTACGAGAACATCGAGTACTACTCCATGGTCCGCGGACTGCGCGCCATCGACCGCGCCGACGTGGCGCTGCTCGTCGTCGACGCCTCCGTGGGCGTTACCGAGCAGGACCAGAAGGTCATGGGTCTTGCCATCGAGCGCGGCTGCGCCATCGTGGTGCTGCTCAACAAGTGGGATCTGCTCGACGACGACCGTAAGCGCGAGGCCTGCATGGAGACCGTCGACCGCCGTCTGGGCGTCATGGCTCCCTGGGCCCAGTACCTGCGCATCTCAGCCCTAACCGGCCGTAGCGTCGAGAAGATCTGGTCGATGGTCGACGCGGCCGAAAAGACGCGCTCGCAAAAGATCAGTACCTCACGCCTCAACACGTTCCTCACCGACCTGCGCGAGTTCGGTCATACCGTGGTGGACGGCAAGCGCCGCCTGCGTATGCACTACGTGACCCAGACGGGCGTCAACCCGCCGACGTTCACGTTCTTCGTCAACCATAGCGACCTGGTCAACGACACCTACCAGCGCTACGTGGAGAACCGCATGCGCTCGACCTTCGACTTTGCCGGCACGCCCATTCGACTCTTCTTTAGGAAGAAGGAGCAAAAGGATGCATAATCCGATTCTTCTGACCGCCATCTGCGCCGTGGTCTCGTTCTTTATCGGGGCGATTCCGTTTGGTCTGATCCTGGGCCGCGTGTTCAACCACACGGACATTCGTAAGGCAGGCTCCGGCAACATCGGCACCACCAACGCCCTGCGCGTGGCCGGCCCCAAGGTGGCCGCGCTCACGCTGCTGCTCGACTGCCTTAAGGGCGCCATCTGCGTCCTTATCGCGCGTCCGCTCATTGCCGACTTGGGCTATGGCTTCCCCGTGAGCATTATGGCCCCCGGTGCCGCCGGCGACTGGATGCTCGGCGTCATCTGCCTGGCAGCCGTGTGGGGCCATATCTTCTCGCCCTACCTCAACTTCCATGGTGGCAAGGGCATCGCAGTTGGTCTGGGCGTCATCCTCGCTTGGTACTGGCCCATCGGACTTTCGCTGCTGGGCATGTTTATCGTGGCCGTCGCCATCACCAAGTTTGTGTCGGTGGGCTCGCTTGCCGCGGCCATCGGTCTTCCCATCGCTGCCTGCGCGGTCTTTCCGTACAGCAGCCTCGGACTTAAGTTTTGCATGGCGCTGATCGGCATTACTGTGGTGTGGGCCCATCGTGCGAACATCAAAAAGCTCATGACGGGTAAGGAGTCCAAGCTCTCGTTTACCAAGCGCGTCACCGAGCCCGACGATAAGTAGGAGAGAGTCATGAATGTTGCGCTGATTGGCTCCGGCTCCTGGGGAACCGCCGTCGCGGGCCTTGCCGCCGCGCGGGCCGAGCGCGTGACCATGTGGGCCCACAGCGAGCAGACGGCCTCCGGCATTAACGGCGAGCACCGCAACCCCCGCTACCTTGTGGGCTACGAGCTGCCCGGCAACGTCGTCGCCACGACGGACCTGGCGCAGGCGCTCGACGGTGCCGAGGCCATCATCTTTGCCGTTCCCTCGACGCACCTTCGCAGCGTGTGCCACCAGGCCGCTCCCTTTATCGCCGCCGATACCCCGGCGCTCTGCCTCACCAAGGGCATTGAGCCCGAGTCCGGCCTGCTCATGAGCGAGGTCATCGCCAGCGAGATCGGCAACGAGTCGCGCGTGGCGGCGCTCTCGGGCCCCAACCATGCTGAGGAAATCTGCCGCGGCGGACTTTCTGCTGCCGTCATCGCAAGCAAAGATCCACAGATAGGGGAGACCTTTAAGGACCTGCTCCTATCCACGGCCTTCCGCATCTACCTGTCGCAGGACATGACCGGCGTCGAGGTCTGCGGCGCCATGAAAAACGTTATCGCCATCGTGTGCGGCATCTCCGCCGGCACCGGTGCCGGCGACAATACGCTTGCCCTTATCATGACGCGCGGCCTGGCCGAGATCAGCCGTCTGGTGCACGCCCGCGGCGGTCAAGCTATGACCTGCATGGGACTCGCCGGCATGGGCGACCTCATTGCCACCTGCACCTCGGAGCATTCGCGCAACCGCACCTTTGGCTACGAGTTTGCCCACGGCGTGTCGCTCGACGAGTATCAGACGCGCACGCATATGGTGGTCGAAGGCGCCGTCGCGGCCCGCAGCGTCAGCGAGCTCGCCCGTTCACTGGGCGTAGACATTCCGCTCACCTTTGCCGTGGAGCAAACGCTCTACAACGGTGTTACTTTGGATAGGGCGCTCGAGATTCTTACCGACCGCGTACCCTCTCAAGAGTTCTACGGACTCACCGACTAGCGCAGAAAGGCTTCCACCATGGGTTCCATCAAAATCGCTCCTTCGATTCTTTCGGCCGATATGGCTAACCTCAAAGGCGACCTCGACAAGATCGCCGGCGCCGACTTTGTGCACTTCGACGTCATGGACGGTCACTTTACTGGCAACCTCACCTTTGGCGTTGACATCCTCAAGGCCGTCAAGCGCTCAACTGACGTGCCGGTCGACGCGCACCTGATGGTGTCGAACCCCGACGAGACGGTCGATTGGTATGCCGACGCCGGTGCCGATATGATCACCGTGCACTACGAGGCCTCCACGCACCTGCACCGCACGCTCACGCACCTGCAGCAGCGCGGCGTTAAGGCCGGCGTGGTGCTCAATCCCGCAACGCCTGTCTGCGTGCTCGAGAGCATCATCGACGTTGTCGACATGGTGCTGCTCATGAGCGTGAACCCCGGCTTTGGCGGCCAGAGCTTTATCCCCGGTACCATTGCCAAACTGCACGAGCTCAAGGCCATGTGCGAGCGCCACGGCGTTTCGCCCATGATCGAGGTCGACGGCGGCATTTCTTCCAAGAACATCGCCGAGGTTGTCAAGGCTGGTGCCAACGTTCTCGTGGCCGGTTCCGCCGTATTTAAGTCCGAAGATCCCGCCGCTGAGGTTGCGCTGCTGCAGAAGCTGGGCAACGAGGCTGCACAGGAGGCATAAATCCTTATGACCGCAGGTCAAAACCGCATACCCGTGAATCTTGACCTGTCTCTTATACACATCTCCGAGCCCACGAGACGTAGAGG
>USEK01000187.1 GCA_900553705.1 uncultured Collinsella sp. | reverse complement strand
GAAGATGTAGATGCCCATGGACGCGAGGTTCGAATCGGGCTTATCGGGCTTCTCGGTGAACTTGGTGATGCGGCCGTCCTCGGGGTCGGTGGTCAGGATGCCAAAGCGGCTGGCCTCCTCCCACGGCACGGGCATAACGCTCACCGTGAGGTCGGCATTGTTCTCAATGTGCGTCTTGAGCATCTTGCGGTAGTCCATGCGATACAGGTGATCGCCCGAAAGAATCAGGACGTACTTGGGGTCGTTGGCCTTGATGTAGTCGAGGTTCTGCGTAATGGCGTCGGCTGTGCCCGCATACCAGGCGCCACCGGTCTGCGTCTCGTACGGCGGCAGGATCGACACACCGCCGTCGCGGCTGTCCAGATCCCACGCCTCGCCGGAGCCCACGTAGGCATGCAGCAGATAGGGGCGATACTGCGTCAGAACGCCCACCGTGTCGATGCCCGAGTTGGAGCAGTTGGAGAGCGAAAAGTCGATAATGCGGAACTTGCCACCAAAGCTAACCGCCGGCTTAGCGATCTTTTGGGTGAGTGCCCCCAATCGGCTGCCCTGTCCTCCTGCGAGGAGCATCGCGATGCATTCTTTCTTACTCATCGATTTCTCCTTCTGTCATCGATGTTCTTAAACCCATTAGCGACGGGCGCGGCGTAACGTCACGCCCGTCGAGTAATGCCGTGCTGGCATAGGGGAGCTCGCGCGCTTTACGCGTGCCAGATCTCGTCGCGGTACTCGCGAATGGTGCGGTCACTCGAGAACCAGCCCGAGGAAGCGGTGTTGAGCAGCGCCTTGCGGTTCCAGGTCTCCTGGTCGCCATAGCTGCCGGTGAGCTTCTCCCACGCATCCACGTAGCTGCGGAAATCGGCCATGACCAGGTCGGGGTCATTGTTGTTCATGAGCTCGTTGTAGATGCTCTCGAAGTTGCCCGAAAGACCCGCAAAGGTGTTGTCCTTGAGCTCGTCCATCACGCGGCCCAGGCGCTCGCGGTCGCCGTTGAGGGTATCCCATGCAAAGTAGCTGTTGGATGCCCAGAGCTGCTCGACCTCGGGAGCGGTCAGGCCAAAGATGGCCTCGTTCTCGCGTCCGGCCAGGTCGGCGATCTCGATGTTGGCGCCGTCGAGGGTACCCAGCGTAATGGCGCCGTTCATCATGAGCTTCATGTTGGACGTGCCCGAGGCCTCCTTACCGGCCGTGGAGATCTGCTCCGAGATCTCGGCGGCGGGGTAGATGAGCTGGGCGTTGCTCACACGGAAGTTGGGGATAAAGCAGACCTTCATGACCTCGTTCACGCGCGGGTCATTGTTGATGACCTCGGCCACGGAGTTAATGAGGCGGATGGTCTCCTTGGCAAAGGTGTAGCTCGAGGCAGCCTTGCCGCTAAAGATGAAGGTCGTCGGCGTCACGTGGAAGTTGGGATCGGCGATGCGACGGTTGTAGATGTCCATCACCTTCATGATGTTCATGAGCTGGCGCTTGTAGGCGTGGAAGCGCTTTACCTGAACATCGAAGACGGTGTTGGGGTCAATGACCAGACCGGTCTCGGCCTTAACGTAGGCGGCCAGGCGCTCCTTGTTGGCGCGCTTGGAGGCACCCACGGCCTTCAGGAACTCGGTGTCGTTCTGGAACTCTTTGAGCTTCTCAAGCTCAAAGGCGTCCTTGAGCCAGCCATCGCCAATGGCCTCGGTCACGAGCTTGGCATAGGTGGGGTTGGCCTCGGCAAAGAAGCGACGGTGCGAGATGCCGTTGGTCTTGTTGTTGAACTTTTCGGGCGTCAGGGCATAGAAGTCCTTGAGCACGATGTTCTTGATGATGTCGGAGTGGATCTTGGCCACGCCGTTGACGCTGTGGCTGCAGATCACGGACAGGTTGGCCATGCGAATCTCGCCGTCCCACAGGATGGCGGTCTGGCGCAAACGCTCCTGCCAGCCCTCCTGAGTGGTGTCGAACGACTCGTGCCAACGACGGCTGATCTCGTCGATGATCTGGTACACGCGGGGGAGGAGCTTGGAGAACGTGCCAATGGGCCACTTCTCCAGGGCTTCGGGCAGGATGGTGTGGTTGGTGTAGCTCACGACCTGCGTCACGATGTTCCAGGCGTCATCCCACTCGAGCTTCTTCTCGTCGATGAGGATACGCATGAGCTCGGGGCCGCACATGGCGGGGTGCGTGTCATTAGTGTGGATGGCCACAAACTGCGGCAGCAGCTCCCAGTTCGCGCCGTGCTCCTTCTCAAAGGTGTCGAGCAGGCTGTAGATGCCGGCCGAGACAAACAGGTACTCCTGCTTCAGGCGCAGCAGACGGCCGTGCTCGCCAGCGTCATTGGGGTAGAGGATGGCGCTGATGGCCTCGGCCTCGGCGCGCTCGGCGTCTGCCAGGGCGTAGTCGCCGCGGTTGAAGGCCTCCAGATCGAAGTGCTCCTCGACCGGCTCGGCGGCCCAGACGCGCAGCTTGTTGACGGTCTCGCCGGCATAGCCCACAACAGGGATGTCATAGGGAACGGCAAGGATGTCCTGCGTGTCCACTGTGCGGTAGAACGTGCGGCCGTTCTCCTCAAAGCCCTCGACGTGGCCACCAAACTTAATGGTCACGGCCTTGTCCTGACGGCGAACCTCCCAGGGATAGCCATGGGTGAGCCACTCGTCGGTGGCCTCGACCTGGCCGCCGTTGACGATCTCCTGTTTAAACAGGCCGTAGCGGTAGCGCATGCCGTTGCCGTATCCGGCAATGCCCTCGGCTGCCATGGAATCCAGGAAGCATGCGGCTAGACGGCCCAGGCCACCGTTGCCCAGCGCCGGATCGGGCTCCTGGTTCTCGATGACGGACAGGTCAAAGCCCATGTCATCGAGTGCCTCGGCGACCATGTCGCGCACGCCAAAGTTGAGCAGGTAGTTGTCAAGCAAGCGGCCGATCAAAAACTCGATCGAGAAGTAGTACACGCGCTTCTTGCCCTCGGCGGCCGCACGGGCGTCGCTCTTGGTGGCAACTGTGCGTGCCTTCTCGGCCACGAGCTTGGCCAGGGCATTAAAGCGGTCGAGGTCGCTGGCGGCCTCGATGCTCTTGCCGCTAATGCTCATGACGGCATCGCGATAGAGCTCGGTAAACTCCTGCTTGTTGTCGAAGATCTTATTCATACGTTCCTTTCCCCCGGGGATGTTTCTCCCGGAACGGTTATGACATGTATCCTACGCCCTCGCGGGGCGGGTAATTACAGTGGTAACGGCTTTGTTACGCTTTCTTGGCGGGAGCCTTAACAGCAGCTGCCTTGGCCTTGGGAGCAGCCTTTTAGG
>USEK01000186.1 GCA_900553705.1 uncultured Collinsella sp. | reverse complement strand
TCTACACTCGACTAGTCGTCGGCAGCGTCAGATGTGTATAAGAGACAGACGCCGGACAGAACATCGGTGACCGCGGCGGCCTCGCCCTCGGTAAGCACCTGTGAGGGATTGTCCGTGTGCTGGTACAGCACCGAACCGGTACGAGAGTCAATCTCGGTGATGGCGATCGGCTGGCGATAGTAGCCGCCGTTGGCAAACGTCGCGTAGGCGGCGGCCATCTCGAGCGGCGAGATCGAGCCGGTGCCGAGCGTCATGACGGGAACGTCCTCGATGTTGTCCTTGGCGGGATCGATGCCGAGCTTTTTGACGAGCGAGATGATCTTGCTGTTGCCGACGGCTTCCGCCACCTGGATGTAGCCGGTGTTGGAGGAGTATGCCGTCGCCTGCTTAAGCGTGATGTTGCCATAGCTATGGTTGGCGTAGTTTTGGACCTCGGTCGTGGTGCCCTTGGCCTTGAGCGGCGAGTTGCAGTTGAGGGTGACGTTGGGGTTCATGCCGTTTTGGATGGCAGTTGCCAGCGTAAAGGCCTTAAAGGTGGAGCCGACGGGACGCTTGGCCGTGGCATGGTTTACGTGGTTCTCGTCGGCGTTGTAGTCATAGCCGCCCACCATGCACTTGATGTAGCCGGTCTTGGGGTCGACGACGACCATGCCCATGTCCAGGCCGTCGAGCGAGAGCGTGTCGAGCTGCTCGCGGACGGCATTCTCTGCCACCTGCTGCATCGTGGGGTCGATGGTGGTCTTGACGGTCAAGCCGCCCTTAAAGAGCACGTCGGTCGAGAACTCCTGCTCCAGCAGCTGCTTAACATAGGCGACAAAGTAGGGCTGCGAGTATACGTCGACGCCGCTGCCCGAGATTTCGGTCACGTTGAGGGTGATGGGCTCGGCCTGTGCGGCATCGTGCTCCTCCTGCGTAATGTGGCCCAGGCGCAGCATGTTGTCGAGGACCTTGTTGCGACGGGACAGCGCCAGGTCGGGGTTGACCGTGGGGTCGTACTGCGAGGGCGAGTTGGGAAGGCCGATCAACAGCGCGGCCTCGCTCAGGGTGAGGTCTGCGGCGCTCTTGGACAGGTAGGTCTCGGCGGCGGCCTCAATACCGTAGGCGCCGTGACCGTAATAGATGGTGTTGAGGTACATCATGAGGATCTCGTCTTTGGAGTACATATCCTCCATCTTGACGGCGATGTAGGCCTCGCGCACTTTACGCTCGATGGTCGAGTCGAACTGCTCCTCCTGCAGGATGGTGTTGCGCACCAGCTGCTGGGTGATAGTCGAGGCGCCTTCGTGTCCGCCGCCGAGGGTTGCCACCGCAGCACGCGCGATACCCCACAGGTCGATACCGCCGTGCTCGTAGAAGCGCTCGTCCTCGACGTCAACGGTGCCCTGCAGCACGTAGGGGGAGACCTCGTCCTTGGTGATGGACTTGCGGTTTTGCGTGTAGAAGCTCGCGATCTTGTTGCCGTTGCAGTCGACGATCTCGGTGGGCTCGCTCACCAGATACGCGTTGGCGTCGGTGTAGTCGGGCAGATCGGACAGCCAGCGGTTGACGTTGCCGACCATGCCGATGCCAAATGCCACGCCCGCAATCAGCAGAAAGCCCAAAAACGAGAGCAGGATTATGGGCAGGGCATGCGTCTTTGAACGGCTGCGTCCCTGTCGTTGGCGAGGACCCATATATTGACCTCCAGGTATGTCGTGCCGGACGGTGGATGTGCCGTCGGGGCAGGATGGACATAAGTTATTACACGATAAACCAAACGGGGCGCGCGATGCCTCGTGTATGCTGGAAGACGGCATTTTTCAGAGTGAATGCATACCTTGGTAAGGAGTTTGTCGATGGCGATTCGGACGATGGGGCCGAGCGGACAATACGAGACTGGATTGGATGCTGCTGGTGCGGCGCTGCCCGAGTTGCTGGCGCCGGCGGGCGGGCTCGACCAGATGCTTGCGGCCATCGCCGCGGGTGCCGATGCCATCTATGCGGGGTTGGGCGGCTTTAACGCCCGTGTGAGCGCCCATGGCTTTACGGATAACGAGTTTGCGCGCGGCTGCGCCGTGGCGCATGCCCATGGCGTGCGTGTGTACGTAACGCTCAACGTGTTCGTGTTTGACGATGAGTTGTCCGACGCGGTGGTGTTGGGAGCTCATGCACTGGAGCTGGGCGCCGATGCTCTGATTGTCGCCGATGCCGGGTTGGCCTGCGCGCTGCGCGCGGCGATTCCCGGGGTCGAGATTCACCTGTCTACGCAGGCGGGCGTTCATAGCGAAGGCGCCGTGCGGCTTGCCGCCGATGAGCTGGGGGTCGAGCGCGTGACGACGGCACGCGAGCTGACGGTCGACGAGATTGCGGCGCTATGTGCCACGGGTGTGCCCATCGAGGTATTCTGCCACGGTGCGATTTGCATCGGCTATTCGGGGGCGTGCGAGTTCTCTGCCCTTCGACGTGGCCGCTCTGCGATGCGCGGTGATTGCACGCAGCCGTGCCGTCTATCCTATGACTTGGTGGACGAGGCTGGGCAGAGTGTTGCCGCCGTCGAGGGAGATCGCCTGCTGTGTCCGCGCGACTATCTGGGTATTGCGCATCTGCCCGAGCTTGTAGATGCCGGCGTGGCGTCGCTCAAGATCGAGGGGCGCATGAAGAACCCCGATTACGTATTCAACGTGGTGCGGGTGTGGCGCCGGGCACTCGATATGCTGTGCGACGGCGCGTGGGACCCCGATGCCGTGGAAGAGCTTGAGCGCGAGCTGGGAAGGTCGTTTAACCGCGGGTTTACCGACGCGTATTTGCGAGGCCGCTCGGGTGCGGAGCTTATGAGTTTTGAACGCGCAATTAACCAGGGCGTGCGCGTGGGGCGTTTGGTCGCTGTGGGCCACGAAGAGGTGACCGTTGAGCTCGACGCCGCCGTGGCGGCGGGTGACACGCTCGAGATTCGGTTCTATCCGGGTGTCGACGCGCGTCCCGATGTGCCCAAGCGCTGGCCGCAGGTGCCCTGCCCGATGGATGCAGCAGCGGGGAAGCGCATCGTCGTGCATTGCAAGCGTAAGGTGGACGCGGGCTGCGAGGTGTACCTGATTCGCAGCGCCGGCGTGTTGGATCAGACGGCGGCGGTGTTGGAGCGCATGCGGGCCGAGGCGGATGCGATTGCGCCCGTTGAGCGTGCCGTTGAAGTGCTGCCCTTTGAGGGCGTTGCGGTGGATGGCGGTGCATCGACGGAGTTGGTGGAGTGCGCGGTTCCCACTCTGTCTCTTATACACATCTCCGAGCCCACGAGACGTAGAGGATCTCGTATGC
>USEK01000185.1 GCA_900553705.1 uncultured Collinsella sp. | reverse complement strand
TCTACACTCGACTAGTCGTCGGCAGCGTCAGATGTGTATAAGAGACAGCTCATGTTTATCTCCTTACGATCAGTTGAGAAAGCGTGAGCGCGGCGTTCACACCGGGAGGCACAGTTCGGTCTGAACACCGCGCTTGATTGGGATGGTACTCAAGGTTTCCGCGTAATGCAAGATTATTATCACGCTGCGAGAATATTTTATCGCCCAACGGCGCGTACGGGCCGATGAGCGGCGTGACTGGCGACCTGCCTGAAAACTGATCCCTTTTCCCGAGAGGCTGCTGAAGACTTTGTCCTGCTTAGGCTGTGGGCATCGTCCACCGCAACGGCACCACTATACTTTTGAGTATCTGAGCATTTTGAAAGGCAGGATATGACCGCAACCGCCAGCCGAACCACCAACCGCAGGCCCGAGCTTTTGGCCCCCGCCGGAGGCCCGGAGCCCTTTGCCGCCGCGCTCGCCGCCGGGGCAGACGCCATCTACTGCGGTATGGGCAGCTTCAACGCCCGCCGCAAGGCAACGAACTTTACCGACGAGGCCTTTGAGCAGGCCTGCCGCGCCGCGCATCTAGCCGGCTCGCGCGTCTACGTCACGGTCAACATCGTCATCAAGCAGTCCGAGATGAGCGATGCACTGCAACTCATCCATCGCTGCTCCACGCTGGGCGCCGACGCCTTCATCATCCAGGACTGGGGCCTGTTCTTTGAGGTCAAGCGCACCATGCCCGGCATCGAGACACACATCTCGACCCAGGCGAACATCCATGACGACCGCGGAACCATCTGGTGCCGTGAGCAGGGCGCCGACCGCGTGACCCTCTCGCGCGAGCTTTCCATCGACGAGATTACCACCATTCACGACGCTGCGCCCGATGTTGACCTTGAGGTCTTTAGCCACGGCGCCATCTGCTTTTGCTACTCGGGTCTATGCCTGCTGTCGAGCTTTGCCATGGCGGGCCGCTCGGCCAATCGCGGCATGTGCGCTCAGCCTTGTCGCCTGCCTTACGAACTAATCGACGAGAACGGTCGCGCGCTCGCGACCGGCGGGGGAGAGCGCGCGCTGTGCCCACGCGACACCAACACTTCGCAGCTTGTTCGCCGTCTGTATGACGCCGGCGCCGCATCGCTCAAGCTCGAGGGCCGCATGAAGGCGCCTGATTACGTGTATTCCATCGTCGACGTGTATCGTCATCAGATTGATGACATGCTTGCCGATGTTTCGACCTCTAAGGATGAGGATGCCGCCCGCCAGCGCCAGCTCAAGCGCTGCTTTAACCGCGACTTTACGCACGCCTATCAGGACGGTACCTCGGGCGACGAGATGATGAGCTACGAGCGCTCCAACAACCGCGGCCAGATCGTGGGCACGGTGCTGGGCAGCCGTCTGGCCAACCGCGATGTGCGCGGGCTCAAGCCCGACGACCGCCGTCGCCGCGCTGCCATCGCCCGCATTGAGTTGTTTGAGCCCGTTGGCAAGGGCGACCTGCTGGAGCTTCGCCATGACGATGAGTTCGACCAGTTCCTGACCACCATCGCCGCCGATGATGCCGCCGCGGGCGACATCATCGAGTGCCGCGTGCCCCGCAGCATGCCCGAGGGCTGCCGCGTGCGCGTGATTCGAAGTCAGCGCGCCATTGACGCCGCCGGCGCCGCGCTCAAGCGCGATGTGCTGCGCCGCCGCGCCGTGGATGTTACCGTCGTAGCGCGTCTGGGCGAGCCGTTTACCGTTACGCTCACCTGCTGCGACGATCCTTCGCTTACGGCCACGGCCACGGGCTTTACCGTCGAGGCTGCCAAGACCCGCGCCGTCGAGGCATCCGATCTGGTTGAGCACGTCGGGCGCATGGGCTCCTCTCCCTTTGAGGCCGCAAGCTTTGACGTTTCGCTCGACGCCGGCTGCGGTATGGGCTTTTCCGCCGTGCACAAGGTGCGCGCCGCCGCTTGTAAGGCGCTGGAAGAGGTCATTCTGGCACCGTACGAGGAGCGCGCGAAAACGCTCGAGCTGCCGGCGATTGCAACCAGTGATTCCCGTCCCGCGCCCGAGCACTACCGCGATGAGCCGCAGATCTGTGCCACCGTCACCTCGCTCGAGGCCGCCGAGGCAGTGCGGGCGGAGGGTGCAACGCGCATCTACATGACCACCGACGCGCTCGATGCGGCCGAGCTCTCCCCCGCCGATGCATTTGAGCAGGGCATCGTACCCGTGCTCGACGAGGTCTGCCGCGCCGTTGACCACGTACGTGTCGACCCGTGGGTTGTTGCCGGCGCCACGGTCGCTATTGGCAACATCTCTGAGCTTGCCCTGGCCGCCCAGGTTGGCGCCACGGCCGAGATTCGCTCTTGCCTGCCGGTGCACAACACGCCCTGCATGGAGGCGCTTGCCGAGCGCGGAGCCGGTGCGTTTTGGCTCTCGCCCGAGATCACACTCGACGAGATTGTCTCGCTCGGCGCCGCCGCGCCCGCGGCTCTGGGCATCACCGTCTTTGGCCGCCCGCGCGTCATGACAAGCGAGCATTGCATTCTGCAGGTTGCCAACGGCTGTATCCACGATTGTGCCAACTGCCGCCTGCGTGCCCGCAAGCTCTCGCTCAAGAATATCGACGGCAAGATCATGCCGGTGCGTACCGACATCCACGGCCGCTCACGCCTGTACGACGCCTACCCCATCGACCTCACGCCGCAGGTACCGCAGTTGCTCGACGCCGGCGTCCGTCGTCTTATGGTCGACGGAACCCTGCTCGAGGCCGATGAGATTGGCCGTGCCGTCGCTCGCGTCCGTCGCGCCGTCGAGGCGGCTCAAGCCGGCCGCAAGCCCGCCGCCCGCCTGCGCGGCGCCACCTCGGGCTGCATGTTTGTGGGAATTAGCTAACCGAAAGGCTTACACGTGAACGAAGAACCTCAAGTCCTCTACTGCGACGCCTGGCTCATGGCCATCGACAAGCCCGCTGGCATGATCGTCCACGGTGACGGCACCGGCGAGCGCACACTTACCGACTACGCTAGCGACCTTTTGTTGGCGATGGGCGACGGCTTTGCCGCGACTGACATGCAGCCGCTCAACCGCCTGGACCGCAACACCACCGGCGTGGTGTTGTTCTCGCTCGACAAGCAGACGCAACCCGCTTTTGACCAGATGATCATCGACCACGCATTCGAAAAGCACTACCTGGCGCTCGCCGAGGGCAAAATCGACTGGAACGAAAAGCTCATCGACAAGCCCATCGCCCGCGACCGCCACGATAGCCGCAAGATGCGCGTTGGCGCCAGCGGCAAGCCGTCTCTGACGCGCGTCAAGGTACTCAAGCGTCTTAAGAGC
>USEK01000184.1 GCA_900553705.1 uncultured Collinsella sp. | reverse complement strand
TAGTCGTCGGCAGCGTCAGATGTGTATAAGAGACAGCGGCATAGCTCTTGGCGAGCGACTGCTCCAGGCGGTCGATCAGGTAGAGCTGGTCGATGTGCTTCTCCTGGCAAAGCTCCATCAGGGCGGACATCATGTCGGATGCTGCCATCTTATTTTCCTTCCTTCGCGGGCTTGAAGTCGTAGGTGGGCTTCAACTTGCACTTTTTAACATCAGAGAAATCGAGGGTGACGGACTCGCCGTCCTCGAGCTCGAGGGTCACGTTCGTCTCGGTGGCGGCGGCAATCTTGCCGGCGTACTTGCGACGACCCTCGGTGGCGGTGGAGGTGAGCTCGCAGTTCTCGCCCACAAAGCGGGCAAAGTCGCACGGGCGGCGTAGCGGGCGCGCCATGCCCGGGCTCGACACCTCGAGCGTATAACTCGAAGAGATGGGGTCGAGCTCCTCAATCACATCGCCGACCCATTTGGTGTTGGCCGTGACATCGTTGAGCGACAGGCTCTGACCCTCGGCACCCTCGATACGCACGCGCACGCAGGGGGCCTTGGTGGCACCCACGTGCTCGACGTCGACGATGTCGACATCGTGCTGGGGAGCGACGGCCTCGAGCGCGTCGATGATCGCCTGCTCGGTCTTGGTCTTGACCATTGCGGCACCTCCATCCATACAAAAAAGAAGCGGGGCCGAAACCCCACTTCTTTCAATTACAACTTCATTTGCAAGCAAACTATACCAATAGCTGCGGAAACGTGCAAGCACAGTACGAACCTGCAGGTCAGCGTGCGCACAGCTTCTCCACAAGAATAGGACAATTGGTCGAGGAACCCCATGCGGCGCACCCTCAACAGCCCCAAAACGGGCCATGCGTCCCAATCCACAGGCCCGTTCGGACCCCAAGGGCATTCCTCCCCGAGCCCCTATCGTTCAGACTTACGCTAAGGGACATTCTGCAACAAGCCAGCCAGCAAGTCGCGCAAGGACGAACCTTTTCAAATCCTCTACGGCAAGGAGGCGCCTATGAAACGCCTAGACACCCTCTGCATGACTGCGCTCGCCATCGCAACATGCTCGTTGGTCCTCGTGGGCTGCGGCAACGCAAATGGCAAAACCGGAACATGCGAACCGAACCCTGGCAGCACCAAAGCCATCGAGAAAACGACGCCATCGGAGAGCTTCGACAAAATAAACGAAGACATCGTCGATCCCCAGGGCCTGGGTCCCGATTCCCAAGAACAGTTCCCCATCGACCTTGAGGCAGACGAAAACGTCCACGTCACCTGCGTGGGCAAGGACACCGACGGCTACGGCGACGCCGCGCTCGTCTTTACGGTGTCCAACAACACCGGTGTCGACATGATGTTTGGCGATGTGGACTCCTATGCCTACGTCAACGGTAAGGTCCGCGACGTACGCATGCGCCAACCGGTCGCCGCTGGAGAAGAAACGCGCGCCATGCTCACCTTTGTGGGCACCTTCGACGATCCGGACTTTGATGTGAACAACGACCTCAACGATATCTACCTCAACATTTGGATGTTCGAAGAGGCAACGGGCAACGTTTACTTTAGGGACCTGGTACACATCCCATAGAAGAAGGTGCGACGCGCTGACTAAGCAGGGCATAAAACACAAGACGAGGGACGACCCAACCGGATCGCCCCTCGTCTTTTATGCGTCAGCTTTGCGCGCAGTACTTACTTGACCACCAGGTTGACCAGCTTGCCGGGCACGCAGATGGCCTTGACGACCGTCTTGCCCTCGAGCCACTTGGCGACGGCGGCCTCGGCGGCAGCCTGCATATCCTCATTGGAGGCATCGCGGGCCACGTCGACGCGGCCGCGGACCTTACCGAGCACCTGGACGACAATCTGCACCGTGTCCTCAACGGACTCGGCCAGGTCGAACTCGGGCCAGGCAGCGGTGTAGGCGTTACCCTCGCAGCCGAGGGCCTCGTGCCACAGCTCGTCGGCCCAAAACGGGCAGATGGGCGCCAGGACGCTCACGATATCCTTAGCCACACCGTAGCACAGCGCCTTGTCGCGGGCGGCACCCTCGGTGGCGTTGAGGTAGGCGCTCGCCGCGTTGACGAGCTCCATGACGGCCGAGATGGCGGTGTTGAACTGGCCGCGGTCGAAGTCCTCGGTGCACTTGGCGATGGTGCGGTGACGCTCGCGATAGAGCTTCATAGCAACCTCATCGAGCGCGGACTTGTCGAAGGCCACGTTGGCGTCGCCGGACTGGACGAGCTGCCAAACGATACGCCAGGCGCGCTTGATGAAGCGGTTGGCGCCCTCGACGGCCTTGGGATCCCAGTCGAAGTCCTTCTCGGGCGGGGCGATAAACAGGATCGCCAAACGCATGGTGTCGGCGCCGTAGGGCTCGATGACCGAGCTCGGGGGCACAACGTTGCCCTTGGACTTGGACATGGTGTCGCCGTTCTCGTCCTTGACCATGCCCTGGCACAGCAGGTTGGTGAAGGGCTCGTCCACGCTCAGCAGACCCAGGTCGCGCAGCGCCTTGGTAAAGAAGCGGCTGTAGAGCAGGTGCAAAATGGCGTGCTCGATGCCACCAATGTAGTTATCGACGGGCATCCAACGGTCTGCCGCCTCGCGGGAGAAGGGCAGCTCGGTGTTGTGCGGGTCGGTATAGCGCAGGTAATACCAGCTGGAGCAGGTAAAGGTATCCATGGTATCGGTCTCGCGCTTGGCCGGGCGGCCGCAGACCGGGCAGGTGGTCTCATAGAACTCTTTGCACTCGGCGAGGGTCTCGCCGGCGCCCAGGTCCAGGTTCTCGGGCAGCGTCACCGGCAGCTGGTCCTCGGGTACGGGGACGATGCCGCAGTGCTCGCAGTGGATGGCTGGGATGGGGTTGCCCCAATAGCGCTGACGGGAAATGAGCCAATCGCGCAGACGGAACTCGACCTTGCGACGACCGCAGCCCATGGCCTCGAGGTCGGCCACGATCGCAGCCTCGCCCTCGGAGTGCTTGCCACCGCGCATGCCGGTGTACTTGCCGGACTGGACGAGCGTGCCCTCGGCAGCGTGGGCGCAATCCCAGTCGACGGTCTCGGCATGGAAGGTATCGATGGTCTCGCCGCTGGCCTCGACGGCAGCGCGATCGTCATCGTCCAGGATGATCGGTACGATCGGCAGGTCGTACTTGCGGGCAAACTCAAAGTCGCGCTGGTCGCCGCAGGGAACAGCCATGACGGCGCCGGTGCCGTAGTCGGCAACGACATAATCGGCAACCCACACGGGGACCTTCTCACCGTTGACGGGGTTTACCACATAGCGGCCCGTGAAGGCACCGTGCTTCTCGAGGGCTGTCTCTTATACACATCTGACGCTGCC
>USEK01000183.1 GCA_900553705.1 uncultured Collinsella sp. | reverse complement strand
TCTACACTCGACTAGTCGTCGGCAGCGTCAGATGTGTATAAGAGACAGGCGGTGAGGTGTTCGACATCGACGGGCTCACGGTCCTTGCCATGGGCGGCGCCGCGAGCAACGACAGGCAGTATCGCAGGGAGGGGAGGAGCTGGTGGCCCGAGGAGATGCCGAGCGAGGAAGAGACGGAACACTGCCGTTCCTCGCTCGACCGCGTGGGCTGGAGGGTCGATTGCGTTGTGACCCACGAGGCTCCTGCCGCCCTGGCAGAGGAGCTGTGCCGCGAGCGCGGACGCGAGTATCGGGGCGACCGGCTTCAGCGATTCCTTGGCGAGCTCGACGGGCGGCTCGGCTACCGCGCCTGGTTCTTCGGCCACTACCACGGCGACGAGTGGCGTGACGCCAGGCATCGCCTTATCTACCGAGACATCGTGTCGGTCGAAGATGCTGCGCCCGCTTCTAGAAACCTTCTAGAAGCGCTCTAGAAGGTTTCTAGAAATTAGGCGCCATATGGACTATTCCAATTCAAAAGTCTGGTCGAGGGAGTTCGACCCGGCACCAATCCCGTCGACTTTCACTTCGATGGGAGACATGTCGTTGAGGTCAAAATCGACACACCGTCGCATTCGCCTCCCGGCGCAAGCCCTTGCGAAGAGAAGTGATCTTCCTGCAAATCGGCAGCAAACCCGCGAGATAGCATCTGCTTATTTTGATAAGCCGTGATGTAGCTACCAACAGCGCATGAATCTGCCGATCGGTTGTTAATGGCGTGCCAGCGAACAACGACAACCTTCCCGCCATCGCCAGTCGAGGAATCATGCACCTCGACGCCGGTGACTGAATACTTCATCTTGCCGTAAACCCCGTCTTCCTGCGCGTTATCAGAATCGGCGACCTGAACTGCCGTCTGATAATCGTCTGCCTGGCTGCACCCAGAGGTCATAACTAGGGCGGCTGCCAGAACACCCGCAGCCCCAAAGTTCCGAGCTAGGTTGATTGCCTTTTTAACAGAGAGATGCTCCATCGATTACTCCAAACTTAATTGTTTTTGAATGCCATCAGCCAAACAGCCAAGCCCCAATGAGCATGACCACTGAAACTGCCGTAAGCGAAGCCCAGACGGCATTTTGACGGGTGATGACACCGTTGATGGTGAGCGGATTTGCGCCGGCACCATCAATGACAGTCCAGACGAGTGGCGTGACCAAAAAGACGACTAGCCCTGCCGTTATCAACTCACGGCGAAACGGCCTTAGCTTGTCGGACATATCTACACGCCCCTCGTCTGGGTCATGACCTCGACCTTGGCCTCGGCCACGGCCGCCCGCTGCTCGGAGGCGGCGAGGCGGTCCTTGAGGGCGGCGACCTCGGCCATCAGGTCACGCTGGGCGAGGAGGGAGACGTTGAGATCGGCCTGAGCCTTGGCCGCGGCGTCGACCGCACCCCTCATGCTTTCAATTCGATCGTCTTTTGCGGCTGATTCTGCCAAGAGCTGATTGTTCTCGGAATCGAGCTTCTTGAGCTGCGAGAGGTAATCGGCGACGGCGGCGTGGAGCTCATCGTTCTCAATCTCCAAGCTCGCAGTATCCAGCTCGAATTTCTCTTTGATGGCGGCGACCTGCTCGACGCAATTAGATTTGATGCTCTGAATCTGTTCCATTGCACTTTTCTTGGCAGCGTCGGCGTCCTCGCGGGCAGCACGAGCCTCCATCGCGGCAGCTTCGGCAGCGCCCACGATGATGCGCTTGACCCGCTCGACCGCCTCATCGAGGACGGCCGATGCGTCGAGCGCAGCCTTCACGCCGGGAGTGGCGTTAGGGTGGTAGCCATCGACCAAGCGGGCGACGGTATCGGCCTGCGAGAGACCAAGGCTCGTGCTGATGTCCTTTATGGCGTCACGGGTCTCCGATGAGACATTCAGGCTGGTCATTTTCTTTTCGGACTGGACTTGGTTTTCGGCCATGATGCGGCACTCCAATCAACAACGGGCATGGCTCCGCCATGCCATATGGCTGGGAACAATGCACGGCCGCTGTTGAGTTGTCTTTTTCCTGCGATCGGTGAGTTCTAAAAAGGCGTCTCAAGTCATGCGTTCACGCAGGTTTTCGGTTAGAGAAATACCGCACCCTTATATAGTAACGCCGCCGCACTCGGGCCTATTAGGCAAATCGCGAAACGACAGACGGACTTATTTCCTGACGCCCACCAATCCGCGTTCACGAAGGATGCGGTACAGCGTTGATTTGGAGACGCCAGTCGCAGCGCAAATATCGGGAATAGGAGTCTCTCCTCCAAGATAGAGCCTTACTGCAGCATCGGCTTTGACGCCGGCAGTGCGAGGCCTGCCACCCACGTTGCCGCCGTGGCTCCGTTTGACGGCGATACCCTCGGCCTGGCGTTGCCTGATCAGATCTCGCTCAAGTTCCGCGGTGCAAGCATGGGTGCCAAGCACGAAGCGCCCGAATGCGGTATCTAGATCCACGGGCTGTTTCAGGGACGTGAGCTTCACGCCGAGGTTTCGAAACATAAGGTCATAGTTGAGCAGCTGCCTGGTCGATCTGGTCAAGCGCTCCCAGGATTCGACCACCACCTCGTCGCCCGCCCGCATCTTCTTGAACAGGCGCTTCTGCTGCGTCCGGTCGCCGTCCTGGGCACCCGTGACCTTGTCCTTGTAGATATGGCCATAGGCCACGCCAGCGTTCACCAGAGCCTCGATCTGGCGGTCCAACCTCTGGTCTTTCGTGCTCACGCGAGCATATCCGTAACGTGTCATTTCAGCCTCCTGCCTTGTATTTGATTTTCCCATGGGAATTGACGCGGAGGTTTTGACACTGGGTTTTGGCACTCGACGTTCACGGCATCGAGGGTTCGATTCTCGAGTGCCCAGAGGCATACCTTTTGAGACTGTTTAATTTGAACAATAACAGAGGTGTACCAGTTAACCGGGGTAGTCGCAGATTCGGTTAGAATTGATGTCACGGCGCATTCCGTGCGCGGGCGGCCGACGATTTGATCGGAGGTCACCATATGCTGAAATTCCTTAACGCGCTGGCCGCTCTTGCAACGGTCGGCACGTTCATCATCGCGTTTTTAAACTCGTATGAGGTTCGGATTAAGGTCCGTAGGCGTACGCGCGGTGCGGACAGTGGACGGCATTTGCGTCACAAGCGCAAATAAGAATGCCCGGGGGTCGGAGCCCGGGCATTTAACAAAGACTGAAAACTAGGCCGCCCGCGCTCCATGTTGCTTACACGGGATGCGTCGTTTTCTGTTGTCATTCTACCCTCTTTGGGCAGATAAAACCACCGTACGCTTGGGTTCTCATGCGAGTTCATCCATCATCCATGCGGCGTGATCGCAACAGTGGGAGCCA
>USEK01000182.1 GCA_900553705.1 uncultured Collinsella sp. | reverse complement strand
TCCTCTACGTCTCGTGGGCTCGGAGATGTGTATAAGAGACAGACAGGAAGGTCAGACGGCAGGCGGCATCGATGGAAATCGAGGCGATGCGATCGAGGTAGCGCGAAACCATGATGGCGCGGCGCAGGTCGTCATAGTTGCTGTCATCGTCCATAAAATCGCCCGTATCCATACGGTTAAAGGTGCGGAAGAACTTCTCGTAGGCGGCGTGCACTGGCTCGTCCTCGACGGCCAGGTTGCAGATGATGGACATGTCATTGGTGACGAGCGCAGAAAGCGAAGAGCCCAGCACCTGGTAGACAGCCTCAGCCTCAGCCTCGACCGTGCCGACAAGCTCCTTGGGCAGCGAGATGTCGGCCTTGATCATATGACGCGTGGCGCGGCAGATCTGGCGGACCTTATCGGTCATGCGCTGCAGGTTAAAGTCGACGTAGATGATCGTCTGAAGCAGGCGGAAGTCGGAGGCGACCGGCGACTGCGTGGCGATCAGGTTGTAGCACACGGCCTCCAGGTTGGCGCAGCGCGCGTCAATCGAAAGCGTGCGCTTCTTGGTCTTGGTGGCGAGCTTGCGGTCGTCGGTCACATAGGCCTTAACGGCATCGTGGAGGGCCAGATCGACGGCCTCGTAGATGCTCAGCATCTCGTGGCGGGCCTCGATGAGCTGACGGGAAAACAGTTTACGCATGGTTCACTCCAATCAGTTGGGTGCGGTCATGCCGCCCGCACAGTGAATACGCACCGGACCAGATCCGATCGGCTTGGGACTAGTCGCACCGATCAGCCAAAGCGGCCGGTGATATAGTCTTCCGTCCGCGAGTCCACCGGGCTGGTGAAGATCGCGTCGGTTTGACCATACTCGATGAGCGTGGCGGGCTCGCCGGCAACTTCCTGCAAGAAGAATGCGGTGTAGTCGCTAATACGAGCTGCCTGCTGCATTGAATGCGTGACGATGATGATCGTCATCTCGGGCGCCAGCTCGGCCATCAGATCCTCGACCTTAGAGACGGACGTGGGGTCGATGGCGGAGCAGGGCTCGTCCATCAGAAGGACATCGGGTTGCACCGCAAGCACGCGCGCGATGCACAGACGCTGCTGCTGACCGCCCGAGAGCGCCAAACCATCCTTGTTGAGCTGATTGGATACCTCTTTCCAGAGGTTGGCGCGCTTGAGCGATTCTTCCACGATGTCATCGAGGTCGCTTTTGCTAGTCACGCCCTGCAGACGAGGGCCAAAGGCGACATTCTCGTAGATGGATTTGGGAAACGGGTTGGGCTGCTGAAAGATCATGCCCACGCGACGACGGAGATCGACCGGGTCGACACCCTCGGCATAGATATCGTTGCCGTCGAGCGTCATGGTGCCTTCGACGCGCGTGCCCTCGATCAGGTCATTCATGCGGTTGATGCAGCGCAAAAACGTCGACTTGCCGCAGCCCGAAGGGCCAATGAAGGAGGTGATGGCGTTTTTGGCGATGTTGAGGTCAAGCCCCGTCAGCGCATGAAAGTCACCGTACCAAAAGTTGAAATCCTTGGCCGTAATGGCCGCTTGCTCCAGCGTGGGAGCGGACTGATAAACGGACATGGGACTCCTTAACTAGCGACGCTTGCGCGACAGGAAGCGCGCAAACAGGTTGAAGGCCAAAATGATCACCATCAGCAAGAGCGCGGTGCCGTAGGCTGCGTTCATGTTGATGCCGTCGTTGGCGAGCAGGTACAGGTGAACCGTCATGGGGCGGCCGGAATCGAGCGGCGAAATAGGTAGATTGATGGCCTGGCCCATGGTGTAGAGCACCACCGCGGTCTCGCCAATGGCACGGCCGATGGCGAGGACGATGCCCGTGGCAATACGGCCAAAGGCAGAAGGAAGCACGATCTTGGAGACAACCTGCCACTTGGTGGCGCCCAGGCCGTACGCGCCCCAACGGATATAGCGTGGAACGGCGCGAATGGCCTCTTCGGTGGTGCGCATGACAATGGGAAGCATCAAGAGCGCGAGTGCCAGAGCGGCAGAGACCATCGAAAGGCCCAAGCCCATGGCCTCGACAAACAAGGCGTAGCCAAACAGGCCCATAACGATGGAGGGCACCGAGGCCAAAGCGTCAGCAGCGTAGCGAATGAGCTCGACGACCTTGCCCTGCTTGGCGTACTCGGCCAGATAGACGGCTGCCAGCACAGCGATCGGCGTGCAGATAAGCATGGCGAGCGCCGTCACATAGACGGTCGAGACGATCGTGGGCCAAATACCGCCTTCGGCGTTGACGCCCTGGGGCCAACCGAAGATAAAGTCGAGCGAGATGTGTGGCAAGCCGTTAATGACCACGTAGGCGATGATAGCGACCAGCACCAGCGTGGTGATGTATGCCGCGGCACGGAACACGCCAAGCATGATCTTGTTGGACAGGTCCTTGTTGATGCGGCCCTTCTTGCCGTGGGAAAGGGCACGCTTAATGCGCTCGCGCGACGAGGTCGTATCGACCGTCGTGTCAACGGAATCGGACATAGCCTACCCCCTCTTCTTCTTGGAAATCAGACGGACGATGCCCACCAGCGTGGCGGAGATGATAAACAGGACCACACCCATGCCGAACAGCGCCGAGCGATGCAGACCCGAGGAATAGCTCATGTCGAGCGCGATCTGGCTCGTGAGCGTCGAGATAGGGCTCGCAATGCTGTCGGGAATGACCGGGGCGTTACCCACGACCATGAGCACGGCCATGGTCTCGCCGATGGCACGGCCCATACCCAGCACGATGGCATCCACGATACCCAGCTTGGCGGCAGGTAACACGACCTTATAGATGGTCTGCCACTTGGTGGCGCCCATGGCATACGATGCCTCGCGAATGCCCATGGGAATGGAATTGAGAGCATCGATGGTGAGCGTGGTGATGGTAGGGACGATCATGATGGCAAGCACGAACCACGCCGTCAGCGCACCAAAACCAAGACCACCGGTCAGTTGTGCGATAAACGGGCGGATGATGATCATGCCGAAAAAGCCGTAGATGATAGAAGGGATGCCGGCCAGCAGGTCGACGGCAGGGCTGATGAGCTTGCGCACGCGCTTGCCGGCAATCTCGACCAGGTATACGGCCGTACCCACACCTAGCGGCACGCCCATGGCGAGCGCACCGACGGTCACCAGACCTGAGCCGGCAAGCAGCGACATGATGCCGTAGTGGCCCTCAGAGGGCGCCCACGTAAAGCTAAAGAAGTCCGCCAGACCGATGTCGGTAAAGACCGGCAGCGCCGAGTACGTGGTAAAGACAAAAATCAGGATGACGGTAACGACCGCCAAGAACGCGCAGGCAAAGAAGATCCACTTCAGCGCCTTCTCTTTGATATCTGTCTCTTATACACATCTGACGCTGCCGACGACTAGT
>USEK01000181.1 GCA_900553705.1 uncultured Collinsella sp. | reverse complement strand
CGAGCATGATGCAGGTGTCGTTAGTCGAGGTGTCGGAATCGACCGTTACCTTGTTAAAGGTCTGCTTGACGGTCGAGAGCAGCAGGGTATGAAGTGCCGCAGGCTCGACGGGGGCATCGGTGGTGATAACTGCGATCATGGTGGCCATATTGGGCATGATCATGCCCGAGCCCTTGCACATTCCGCCTACCGAATAGACGTTGCCCGCATGGCCCGCAGCCTCACTGACGTAGGACACGGCGTACTCCTTGGAGTGTGTGTCGGTCGTCATGATGGCGCGAGCGGCATCGGCGCCACCGTGGGCGGAGAGCGCCTCGTAGGCAGCAGGAATGGCGGTCTCAAACGTATCGATCGGCAGAATCTGGCCAATCACACCCGTGGAGGCAACCAGAATCTGCTGGGGTTCGCAGCCGATGACCTGCGATGCGATGCTGCACGTCTCGCGCGCGCATGCAAGGCCGGTCTCACCCGTGGCGGCGTTGGCATTGCCAGAGTTGACCGAAACGCCGGCGATGACGCCATAGCCCTTGTCGGCACCGCCCAAGTTGGCACGGCTCACCTGCACGGGCGCCGCGCAAAAGCGATTGGTGGTAAACACGCCAGCACCGGGACAGGGTTTATCGGGCACGACGAGCGCGTAATCCAGACGCTCGGGGTTCTTGCGGAACCCAGCGTGGATGCCCGCAGCTTTAAAACCAGCCGCAGCCGTAACGCCACCCTCGACGGCGCGAATCTTGATATCAAACAGCTCGGTATTCATCGTCTTTATGACTCCTTATGTCAAACAAAAAACGGACATCGGTTGGTGCGCCATGCCAGTCGTAATCATGAGACCAGCTTAAGAGTGGCGCCCCACTCGATGCCCGACTACCAAATCGTTAACAATCGAATGTGCTACACCGGGCACGCCACTGTGGGCAAGCCTCGTCGCTCGTCAAAGCCAAAGACGATATTGGCGCACTGGACTGCTTGGCCCGCAGCGCCCTTGCACAGATTGTCGATGGCGCCCGTAGCCACCAGAACGCCCGCGCGCTTGTTGAGCGCGAGGCCAATCTGGGCGGCGTTGGTGCCGACGACCGAAGCCGTCTTGGGCTGCTGACCGGCATCGAGCACGCGCACGAAGGTGCGACCAGCGTAGAACTGCTTGTAATAGTCGACAACGTCCTCAAGGGTCAAGGTATCGATAGCCTGCGGCGTAAGCGGCATCGTCACCGTGGAGAGCAGGCCGCGCTTGAGCGGTGCCAGATGCGGGGTAAAGACGACGCGATCGGTTAGGCCAAGGATTTGCTCAATCTCGGGCGTGTGGCGGTGCTTGCCCACACCGTAGGCCTCCAAATTCTCGTCGGCGCTGCAAAAATGCGTACGAGCGTTGCAGGACTTGCCGGCACCCGTCACACCGCTGATGGCATCAACGATCACAGGGCCACCCTGGGCAACCCAGCCGGCGCGCACGGCGGGAGCGGCAGCAAGGCTCGTTGCGGTGGGATAGCAACCGGCGCAGGCGACCAACACGGGCCTGCCAGCGGCATGGCTGGAAGCAGCGGTCTCTAAGTCCTGGCAGAACAGCTCGGGGAGGCCGAAAGCACGCGTCTTGAGCAGCTCGGGGCTCGTATGCGCGGCGGCATACCACGCCTCGAACACGGCCGGATCGCTCAGACGGTAGTCGGCAGACAAATCGAAGCAGGAGACGCCCGATGCAAGCAGCGCGGGCACCTGTGCCATGGCAGCCGTGTGCGGCACGGCAAGAAAAACCGCATCGCAGCTCTTAAGCTCGGGGGCGTCATGCGTGGTGAAAACCAGATCGCTCACGCCAGCAAAGCTCGGATACACCGCGGACAGCGGCTGGCCGGCATCGGCGTTGGACGTAATGGCAACAAGTTCAAACTCGGGATGGCCGAGCACGAGGCGAATGAGCTCGGCTCCGGCATATCCAGCCGCGCCGACGATTCCAACCTTCAATGACATATCAGACTCCTTGTCTGCGATTTATGCACCGATGCGCATTTCGCAGTGGTCGTTATGAAGTGGGTTGAAACTTTAGCACCAAAAGATGCATGAACACGTAAATGGCTTGCATATTCATGCATTGAAACATTCCCGACACATTCGCTTGAAGGAATTGACAAATGGAGCGGGCCCCGTATTGACCGGCGCTCCTAACGGCGCCGGGCAATACGGGGCCCGCCCATGCGAAAACCAAGTTGTTAGGATGAGCCAGCCGGCTAGAGCTCGACCGGCACCCATTCGTCGTGATTGCAGATAAAAGCCTCGGGATCCTCGACGCTAAAGAAGACGAGCGTGGGGTCGCCTGCGCCCTCATAATGCTCGCCCAAGCGCTCCAGATGCTTCCAGCCGGCCTCGCGCATATCGGGAGCGGCCTGGTCATCCAGACCCGCACGCCCGCGCAAAATGAGCCAGCCATGGCCCGGCCACCAGCTCGTGGCCTCAAAGCGTTGATTTTGCAGCAGCTCTTGCCACACGTCTTTGGTGCGCGCCGTTACAAACCACAGCTTGCCGTCCTGGATCTGCGCAAACGAAAACGGACGCACATGCGGCTGTCCGTCAACGCTCGTCGCCAAATACCATGCCGGCACCGACGTCAGATACTCCAACACCGTATTCAATCCGTCCACGTTTCCTCCTGTACTAGTTAGTTTGGGAACCCGGTTTGTGCGAGCTAGAGCTCCAGGCGCTCCTCGCTGCCGTCGATATCACAGAAGCGCGCGGCAATATTGCGGACCGAAAAGAAAGCAAGGCGGCCGTCGTTGGCACTCTCGTGTTCCTCGCCAATGCCCACCATGTGCTTAAAACCCGCTTGACGCACCTTGTCGCTCGCAACTGCGTCGTCCTCAAGTGCGGCTTCGCCGGTCAATACGATCCAACATTCCCCCGGCTTCCAGCCCGATACCTCAAACTTGGGATTCGCGCTCAGCTCCGCCCACACATCCTTGTCGCGCGACGTGCAAAACCACAACTTACCGTCATCGACCATGGCAAACGAAAACGGCCTCACGCGAGGCTGATGCCCGTCGGCCACATCGGTCGTGGCCAGATACCACGCCGGAATGCGCCTGAGATACGAACAGGCGCGCTCAAGCTGAGCCGTGCGGTCGTTGTCGGTCATAGGGACCCCTTTCTTGCGCTCGAATCGCGCCTAAACAAGTTGAAGATTGATGACGATGACGCAGATGAGCAGCAACGCCGTCACCACCGCCGCCAACGCATCGCCGCGACCAAATGCAAGCGCATGCAGGCGCGTGCGGCCCTGCTCGCCGTGATAGCAGCGTGCATCCATGGCAGCAGACAGCGTCTCGGCATGGCGGAACACGCCGGTGAACCTGTCTCTTATACACATCTCCGAGCCCACGAGACGTAGAGGAATCT
>USEK01000180.1 GCA_900553705.1 uncultured Collinsella sp. | reverse complement strand
CGAGATCTACACTCGCCTAGTCGTCGGCAGCGTCAGATGTGTATAAGAGACAGGCAACAGCCCCGCGAACATGATCCTGGACGTCATCCCGGTCATTCCGCCCGATCTGCGCCCGATGGTTCAGCTCGACGGCGGCCGCTTCGCCGCGTCCGACCTCAACGACCTGTATCGTCGCGTGATCAACCGTAACAACCGACTCAAGCGCCTGCTCGACCTGGACGCCCCTGCGATCATCGTGAACAACGAGAAGCGCATGCTCCAGGAGTCCGTGGACGCCCTGTTCGACAACGGCCGTCGTGGTCGCCCGGTCTCTGGCCGTGGCGGTCGCCCGCTCAAGTCGCTCGCCGAGGCCCTCAAGGGCAAGCAGGGTCGTTTCCGTCAGAACCTGCTGGGTAAGCGTGTCGACTACTCCGGCCGTTCGGTTATTGTTACCGACCCCAAGCTGCTGCTGCACCAGTGCGGTCTGCCCAAGACCATGGCGCTGGAGCTCTTCAAGCCCTTCGTCATGAAGCGCCTGGTCGAGCTTGGCAAGGTCGAGAACATCAAGGGTGCCAAGCGCGCTATCGACCGCGGTGCCACCTTTGTGTGGGATATCCTCGAAGAGGTCATCGACGGCCGCGTCGTGCTGCTCAACCGTGCACCGACCCTGCACCGTCTGTCCATCCAGGCCTTTGAGCCGGTGCTGGTCGAGGGCAAGGCTATCCACCTGCACCCGCTGGTCTGCTCGCCCTTCAACGCCGACTTCGACGGCGACCAGATGTCTGTCCACGTGCCGCTGTCCAGCCAGGCTCAGGCCGAGGCCCGCGTGCTCATGCTCTCTGCGAACAACCTGCGCTCGCCGGCATCCGGCAAGCCGGTCAACATCCCCTCGCAGGACATGATCATCGGTGTGTACTACCTCACCCAGGTCCGCGACGGCCTGCCCGGTGAGAACCACGTGTTCTCGAGCTTCGACGACGCGCTGCACGCCTATGACTGCCGCTCCGAGGTCGACATGCAGGCCAAGATCCAGGTCCGCGTGTCTGCCGAGAACGCCAACGTCATCAACGAGGACGGCACCCGTATCTTCCGTGTCAAGAACGGCAAGAACGAGTTTGTCGACTACGACGTCACCGGCAATAAGACCGCGCGCTTCGAGACCTCTATCGGCCGCATCATCTTCAACCGCCAGTGCCTGCCCGAAGACTATGAGTTCATGAACTACAAGATGGTCAAGGGCGACGTGGCCAAGCTGGTTGCGGACTGCTGCGATCGTTACCCCGAGGCCAAGGTCGGCCCGATCCTCGACGCCATCAAGTACTCTGGCTTCCACTACGCTACCCGCGCCGGCCTCACCATCTCGGTGTGGGACGCTCTCATCCCTGCCGAGAAGCAGGAGCTGCTCGACCGCGCCCAGGCCAACGTCGACCAGATCAACGAGTACTTCGAGGAGGGCTTCATCAACGAGACGGAGCGCCACATCGAAGTCGTTAACGAGTGGACCGCTTGTACCGATAAGGTTGCAGCGCTCATGCTCGACATGTTCGACGAGGAGAACCCGCTGTACATGATGGCCGACTCCGGCGCCCGTGGTTCTAAGACCCAGCTGCGTCAGCTCGGTGGCATGCGTGGCCTGATGGCAGACATGTCCGGCGAGACGATCGACCTTCCCATTAAGGCGAACTTCCGCGAGGGTCTGCTGCCGCTCGAGTACTTCATTTCGACCTACGGCGCCCGTAAGGGCCTGGTCGATACCGCATCCCACACCTCGGACTCTGGTTACCTGACCCGTCGTCTGGTCGACGTGGCCCAGGACGTCATCGTCCGCGAGGAGGACTGCGGCACGCACGAGGGCGTTACCTATAACCTCATCATCCCCGGCACCACCGACCTCAACACCGACCTCGTCGGCCGTTGCTTCATCGAGGACGTCGTGGCTCCCGATGGCACCGTGCTCTTTGAGCAGGACGGCTACATCGAGAAGGTCGCCGACATCCAGAAGATGGTCGATGCGGGCCTCAAGAAGGTCAAGCTTCGCGCGCTGCTCACCTGCCGCTCCAAGTACGGCGTGTGCCAGAAGTGCTACGGCTGGGATCTTTCCACCCGTCGTCCGGTCGCCATCGGTACCGCGGTCGGCATTATTGCCGCCCAGTCCATCGGCGAGCCCGGTACGCAGCTTACGATGCGTACCATTCACTCCGGCGGCGTCGCTGGCGTCGACGATATTACGCAGGGTCTGCCTACGGTCAGCCGTATGTTCGATATCGTCGGCAACGTCAACGAGAAGATCCTGGGTCGCGAGGCCGAGCTGGCTCCGTACTCCGGTCACCTCTCGATTAAGCCCGAGAAGTCCGAGTACGTGCTGACGCTCACCGACTCCGAGGATCACACCCGTGTCCTCGACGAGCGTCGCGTCCCCGCTTCGGTGCGCTTTATGCCCGAGATCGAGGACGGCTGCGAGGTTCGCGCCGGCGATCAGATCACCAAGGGCTTCGTCAACTTCCGCAACCTGCGCAAGCTGACCGACATCGAGTCGACGATGCACACCTTCGTTGAGAGCGTCAAGGACGTCTACACCAGCCAGGGCGTTGACCTGAACGACAAGCACATCGAGGTGCTCGCACGTCAGATGCTGCGTCGCGTTCAGATCACCAACCCCGGCGACTCCAAGTACCTGCTTGGTCAGTACGTCGACCGCTACGAGTTCGCCGACGAGGTCGAGCGCGTTGCCCGTCTGGGCGGTCAGGCTCCCGTGGCCGAGCCCGTCATCCTGGGTACGCTCAAGGTCGCGTCCAACATCGACTCCTGGCTGTCGAGCGCTTCGTTCATCCGTACCGCCGGCGTCCTTACCGAGGCTGCCATTGAGGGCAAGGTCGACCACCTGCTCGACCTTAAGTCCAACGTCATCGTCGGTAAGAAGATTCCTGCCGGTACCGGCCTCAAGCCGTACGCCAACGCCAAGCTGACGTATCGCACGGCCGACGGCTACGTGGACATCGACGGCCCGGCTTCGCCCAACGCCAAGTCGCTGCCCGAGTGGGCTCCTGTGGAGCTCAAGGACCTGGACGAGCAGCTCCCGCAGCAGCTCGACTGGGCCGGCTACGACGAGTTCGGTGGTGCTGACGGCTCGTTCACCCGCAACGGCCACACCATCTCCGCCGAGAAGGCTCGTCTGTACCTGTTCGACGACCTGGGCGTGTCGCAGCGCTGGACCAACAAGTTCAGCGAAGTCGGCATCGAGACGGTCGGCGACCTGGTCGGCAAGTCCGAGGAGGATCTGCTGCGCATCGACGGCATCGGTGCCAAGGCGATCGAGGAGCTCCGTGACGGCCTGGAGGCCCACGACTTGCTCTACATCCTCGAGAACAACGACGACGTTGCCGACGAGGAAGACCTCTCGCAGCTGCTGCAGATGGTCTTTAGCCC
>USEK01000179.1 GCA_900553705.1 uncultured Collinsella sp. | reverse complement strand
GGATGCGGCCGCCCTCGGGAAGCATGTCCGCAAACGTCTTCTGCAGCGCGTCGAACTCGACGTTTGCCGTGTCCGCTATGAACTTCTTCGCGTTGCCATCGTAGTAGCCGATGGTCTCTTCCGTGGCGGTCATGCTCTTCCTCCCTAGAACGCGGGTGCTTCGCGTTCCTCCGTCTTCCAACGTTCCCCTAGCAAAAGGTCCGTTGCGATTCTATCAACCTTCTTCAGGTATTCCCAGCGCGCCTGCGGCGTCTCTCCGGTCTGGGCGATGAGCGTCTCGCGCAGAGGGTGGTGACTGCCGATGAGGTACTCGTTGCGGCGGTTGAGCCGGCATAAATATTCGGGCGCTGGGATGCGAGCGAACTTGCCGCCCTCGCCGCGGTTGCAATCGGGGCAAGCCAGCACCAGATTCCACACACCGTCCCAGTTGACTTCGGGCACCTGGACCGCCAGCGCATGCGGGAAAAAGTGGTCGACGTCGCAAAGGTCGGGCTTGGCGGACTCGGGCAGGATGAGACCGCCTTCGGTTTTCACAGTGCCGTCGGCGGCGTCGATGGGCGCATAGCAGTAGAAACAATGCCCCTTTTGATAGCCGTTGAGCGATCCACGGGCTGAAGTCACATCCTTTCGTCGTGTGCCGGACTCGGCAACAAACGCCTGGCCGAGCTCGTCGTACGAAATCCGCAGCAGGCTCGATGAGATTCCCTGCTCCCAAGCCGTTTCGACGAGGTTCCAGCGCGACTCCGTCTCTTGGACGATGTTGCCAGCCTCGGCGGAGTTGGCGAGCCTGAATACCTCGTCGGTGAGTATGAGGCGCTTGCTTTCCCTGGAGAAGTCCTTCTCGAAGAACTTTACGGGCACGTCGCCCTGGTTGACGACGTGAAACGCGTCAAGGACGTTGTTGAAGCCGAGCTGCACCGCCGTGGCTATGAGCGCGTCGTGCGTGATCTCGCCGTTATTGAATCCAGAGCAGGCGTCGATGAACTTGCTCGACCGGCTGGTGCTCTGTTTCGGTGAATGGGCCAAATGCTCGCAGAGGTGGCGGGTATAAGGGTCTGCTAGCTGGTCGAGCGTGACGGAATCCCTGTTCTGCTTCGCCAGGTCGATGAGCGCCTGCGCGAGGGCGAACTTGTAGGATGCCGCGTTGCGGCCGAACAGGATGACGCCTCGCCAGCTGGACTCCTCGGGAGATCCCGTCACGAGGTATTCGTCTATCGCGCTCATTCCGTCAGCCCCTTTCCGCACTGTGCGCTAATTATCGCTCAGTTCGTCCAGTTGCATGGGATTGCGTCTCGAAGCGTGGCGTCCCTCTAGTCGGACGGCCTCTAAGCGGGCCGCGGCGGGGTCGCAAACGTCGTTTTCGGCCTCATAGCCATCGCGGCGGTTGGAGTCACCGCCCGTTCCTCTGCGTAGAGGGTCTCGTTCTGTGCCTCCAGGATGCGCGCGGCGTTCCCGATGCGCTCGGCGCACCTCTGGCTTATCGACCTCAGGGCCAGGATCCCCTCGACGTCGAGCGGGTCCAGCTGGTCGGCGGCGCCAGGGACTCGAGCAGCTGGTCCAACCCCCTTGCCAGCCTTCCCGCATCTGCCACCGCGTCGATCAGCTCGCGACGCTCGTCCATCTCCTTGATGTCCATCATCGGCTGTCCTCCTTCTTCCGACGGACGTGTCGCGCAGCACCGTAGCCGTTCCGAGCGGAGAGCCACGCTGCCGTCGACAACTCTGTGCGCATTCCGGCCGCGAGCGGGCGGGAAAGGCTGTCCCGATTAGAACCGTGGCACTGCGACTCGGAAACGCGCCTTCGTCCCCGCCGCGACGTCCCGACATAAAACCCCGCGAGCGCCCCGGCAACCGCCGAAGGGTCGCATCCCATGCCCGGAAGCCCCGGCGCCCATGCCCGACTCCATGCCGCATGCCTGCGCCCTCCGACCCGAAACCCGCCCCGGCGCTCCTTGGACGCGCAGGGTCGCACGCCGGCGGGCGGCCAGCAAGGGCCGCGACACTTTTTCGAGTTCTTCGCCCCATGCGCTCCGCGCGCGAACAACGCGAAAAACTGACGTCGGGAGATTTCTACAACCACGCCCGACTTCGCTTCCTCCCTTGCCGGCACGCCCGCGCTGCATGCGACCCACGCGACGCAAGGCACGCCACAGGGGCGGGCCTCAGAGTCTAAGGAGCAAGACATGAACGACATGAAGGAAAAGGCGATGGGCGCGGTCAAGGCCTTCCTCGAGCGCAAGAGCTGCGAGGTCGTCGACGAGGCCTGGCAGGGGCCCGAGGGCATCGGCGGGATCGACCTCGTGGCGGTGGACGAGGACGGGACCCTGGTCTTCGTCGACGCCACGGCCCGGATCGGGACGGACGGCTTCCCCGAGGCCCACAGGGCGCGCGGGCTGCGCGAGGCGCTGGCGGCGACGTGGCTCGCCGGCAACGGCGACGACTACGCCGACACGCCGGTCCGCTTCGACGAGGTGGCGATGATGGTCGTCAAGGAGAACCGAGCGCTCCTGCGCCACCACATCAACTGCTTCGGCGAGATGGAGCCGCTCTCCTAGGCGGCGCGCCCGGCCCCGGGCTCCCGGGGCCGGGTCTCCCCGAATCCGGCCCCTGTACCACGAAAGCGTACATATCCGTACGTTTTCATGGTACACTCCGCTTGTCGGACAAATCCGTACGGTTTTGTCCCGACGCTCCGAGACTCGGGGCGCGCCGGACCGGATGCGGCGAGGCGCGCCCCACGCTACACGCTAGAGAGGACGCGACCCATGCGCACGATAGCCATTTCCAACTACAAGGGCGGCGTCGGCAAGACGACTACCGCCGTGAACCTGGCGACGATCTTCGCCGCCCGGGGCCTTCGGACTCTGCTCGTCGACCTCGACCCGCAGGCGTCGGCAACCGACTTCTTCGGCCTCTACGACCGGGCCGCATCCGAGCGGCGCACATCGGTCGAGCTGCTCTACGGCGGCGCGCCCGTGGAGGAGGTCGCCTACGCCGCCGGAGAGAACCTCGACGTGGTGGCCTCGACCATCGACCTCGTCGACCAGAACGAGATGCTCCTGCGCGAGCAGCGCCTCAAGTTCGCCCTCGACGACGCCTCGGACTCCTACGAGGTCTGCCTCATCGACTGCAGCCCGGTGATGCGCAGGCTCGCCTTCAACGCCTACCTCGCCGCCGCGGAGGGCGGCATGGTCGTCATCCCCGTGAAGCTCGACTCCACCGTGATGCGCGGCACGGCGCTCACCGTGGAGGCGACGCGCTCCATCGCGGACGCCCTGCGCATGCCCACGCCCAGATGGAGGATACTGCGCACCTGCGTGCCCGGCCGCATGACCAACGCCGAGGCCACGGGCGCGGCCGTGCTCGACGGGTTCTTCCCGGACTGTCTCTTATACACATCTGACGCTGCCGACGACTAGTCGAGTGTAG
>USEK01000178.1 GCA_900553705.1 uncultured Collinsella sp. | reverse complement strand
CGGCAGGATCGATCTTACCGGCGGCAGCGTCGAGTGCGATCTGACGGACAGCGCGGGTAATCTCGGCACGCGCGCCGTAGTTGACGGCAAGCGCCAGCGTCATACCGGTGTGATCGGCGCACTCGGCAAGACCGCGCTCAAAAACGTCGCGAGTCTTCTTGGGCAGCGCGGAAATGTCACCCAAAAAGACTACGCGCACATTTTCGCGCTTCAGAAGCGGCAGCTCGTCGATAAACGTCTTGGCAAACAGGTGCATCAGAACGTTGACTTCGTGCTGCGGTCGATTCCAGTTTTCGGTCGAAAATGCATAGGCCGAAAGCACGTCGACGCCCAGGCGCACGCAGGCGGTAATGATCTCGCGCAGCGAGACGATACCCGCCTTGTGGCCCTCGGTGCGTGCAAGACCGCGCGACGTGGCCCAACGACCGTTGCCGTCCATGATGCACGAGATATGGTGCGGAATGTTATTGAGGTCAAGGTCGGAAAAACCGACGCCCGCAGGGGCGTCGGCAAAGTACTCGACCAGTTTATGCTCGTCGTATTGCACCTTAGATCTCCATGACCTCGGCTTCTTTTTCCTTCAGAAGCTCCTCGACCTTGGCGACATACTCATCGGTATGCTTCTGGACCTTGGCCTGCTCGCGACGTACGTCGTCCTCGGTGAGCTCCTCATCGCGCTCGAGCTTGTTGTTGAAGTCGCGACGGATGTTACGGATAGACACCTTGGCCTGCTCGGCGTACTCGCGGCACTCCTTGACGAGCTCGCGACGGCGCTCCTCAGTGGGAGCCGGGAACGGAAGACGAACGACGGTGCCATCGGAGTTGGGGGTAATACCCAGATCGGAAGCGCCGATGGCCTTGACGATAGCATTGATGAGCGCCTTATCCCACGGCTCGATGAGCAGCATGTGAGCCTCGGGGGTCTTGACGGCGGCAACCTGCGTGACCGGCGTGGGAACACCGTAATAATCGACGGTGATGTCGGACAGAATGTTGGCATTGGCGCGGCCGGTACGGACCTTGGAGAAGTTATGCTTGAGGGACTCGAGCGACTTGTCCATGTGGGCGGTGATGTTCTCTGCCATGCTTAATCCTCCTGATAGACGAGCGTGCCGACGGGCTCACCCGCGAGCGCGCGCTTGACGGTGTCCTCGCCATCGATGTTGAGGACCAAAATCGGCATACGGTTATCCTGGCACAGTGCCGTAGCCGTGGAATCCATAACCTGCAGACCGCGGACGAGAACCTCGTGATAGGTAATCTTGTCAAAACGGACGGCATCGGCGCACTTGACGGGATCCTTGTCGTAGATGCCGTCAACCTTGGTGGCTTTAATCAGAATCTCGGCGCCGATCTCGCACGCACGAAGAGCCGCGGCGGTGTCGGTCGTAAAGTACGGATTGCCCGAACCGGCAGCGAAGATGACGACGTTGCCCTTGGACAGATGGTTGATAGCGCGGCGACGAATATAGGGCTCGCAGATCTCGTTCATCTGGATAGCGCTCATCACGCGGCAAGGAACATCGTTGTGCTCGAAGGCATCCTGCAGGGCGAGCGCGTTCATAACGGTTGCCAGCATGCCCATGTAGTCGGCCTGAGCACGCTCCATGCCACCGGCAGCGCCGGCCATGCCGCGGAAAATATTGCCGCCGCCGACAACGACGCCGACCTCATGGCCAACGGCGAGCAGTTCCTTGACCTGCTTGGCAAGATGATCGGTAACCTTGGGGTCGATGCCATATTGGCCGTCGCCCATCAGTGCTTCGCCAGAAAGCTTAAGAAGCACGCGTTTATATCGGATGTCGGACAAAGCGATCCTCCTTTAATTAGACTCTCAATATGATATCAAAGGCTCTGATAAGAGCCATGAAAAAGCAGGCTGTGAGTAAAACCCACAGCCTGCTCATTACCAGCTACAAGAGCTTATTTACTCGCCACGGACCAGACGGTCAAAGGCAACGACGGTAATGGTGTCGCCGAGCTCCTTGGAGACCTGCTCAGCGTACTTCTTGATGGTGAGGGAGCTGTCCTTGATGAACTCCTGCTCGGTGAGCACGGACTGCTTGTAGAACTTCTCCAGACGGCCGACAGCCATCTTCTCCTGAATGGCCTCGGGCTTGCCGGACTCGGCAGCCTGAGCCATGTAGATCTGCTTCTCGTGCTCGACGGTCTCGGCCGGAACCTGATCGCGGGTAGCGCAGATCGGGGCTACGGCGGCAACCTGAAGGGCAACGTCGTGAGCGAAGGTCTTGAAGGACTCAGCCTGAGCGGTCTCGACCTTCTCGAAAGCAAACTCGACGAGGACGCCGATCTTACCACCCATGTGGATGTAAGAAGCGAGCGCGCCGTTCTCGGCCTTGCGGGCAGCGAAGCGGGAGATCTTCATGTTCTCGCCCATGATGTGAATCATCTCGGTGAGCTCGGAGGAAACGGTCTCCTCGCCCATCGGCTTCTCGAGCAGAGCATCGACGTCAGCAGGCTCGGTGGTAGCGACAACCTCAGCGACCTTAGAAGCAAAGCCGGTGAACTTGGCGTTGGAGCCAACGAAGTCGGTCTCGCAGGAGAGCTCGAGCAGAGCGCCGGTCTTGCCATCCTCGGAGACGAACGCGGCGACAGCGCCCTCGTTGGTCTCACGGCCAGCCTTCTTGGCAGCCTTGGCGAGGCCGTTCTTACGCAGAACGTCGACAGCGGCGTCCATGTCGCCGTCAGCCTCGACGAGAGCCTTCTTGCACTCCATCATCGGGGAGTCGGTCATCTCGCGGAGCTGCTTGACCATAGCGGCGGTAATCTGGGCCATTGTGGTTCCTTTCAAAGAGATGAAAAAGAATTAACTAAGACTGATTTACTCGGCCTTGGGCTCAGCGGCCATCTCGGCCTCGGAGACCTGCTCCTTACCGGAGCCAGCGAGGCAGGCGTCAGCCATGAGCTCGCACATAAGGGTGACAGCGGAGATAGCGTCATCGTTGCAGGGGATGCCGTACTCGACCTCGTCGGGATCGGAGTTGGTGTCGATCAGAGCGACGACGGGGATGTTCAGGCGCTGAGCCTCCTTGATGGCGTTCTCCTCGCGCTTAGTGTCGATGACGAAGAGAGCCTGGGGCAGACCCTTCATGTCGCGGGCGCCACCGAGGTTGGTCTGGAGCTTGGTGAGCTCCTTGCCGAGAACAGCCTGCTCCTTCTTGGGCAGAACAGCCATGCGGCCGTCCTCGACCATGGCCTCGAGCTCCTCCATGCGGTTGATGCGGGAGCGGATGGTGACGAAGTTGGTCAGCATACCGCCGAGCCAACGCTGGTTGATGTAGGGCATATTAGCGCGCTCAGCAGCGTTCTTGACGGCCTCCTGAGCCTGCTTCTTGGTGCCGACGAACAGCACGTTGCCACCCTTGGCGACGTTCTTGACGAAGGTGTAGGCCCTGTCTCTTATACACATCTGACGCTGCCGACGACTAGTC
>USEK01000177.1 GCA_900553705.1 uncultured Collinsella sp. | reverse complement strand
CGTCTCGTGGGCTCGGAGATGTGTATAAGAGACAGACTTTTGCCCTTCTGCCCGCTAATTGATTTCTCTGGGACGGGGATTAAATAATCATTTGGCTGCCCGCTGGCTAAGTGAGTAGACTTTTTTGGAAATGCCGAGCACCCAACATATTTGCCTCAATAAAACCGCAGGTCACAGACTTGTGCTCTGTTGGTGTGGTCGGAGATTCGGTAAAAGTCTACTCACTTAGTTTTGCGTGATGAATATTGTCCGCAACGAGACCCCAGACGGGGTGATTCCATCGCAAATTCCGGTGACCGGGCAGCTAATTAGGCGCCGTATGGGTTGCGGTCGCGTTCTATGCGCTGGCGGATGTGGGCGTACTCGATTATCAGTAGCACCAGGAGTAGGGCCATGATGGCTAGGTAGCTCACCACAGCGCCCATCAGACCCAGCAGCTTAATCAAGATCACCGGCAGCACCACGCTTACGGCGAAGCAGATCAGGTAGATCTTGGTGACGTCTCCAGCGTGGCGTAGCACCGTGATGATGGCGTAGATAAAGTCGATGGCCGCGGTGACGCCGCCGGCGACGACCATCAGCAACGCCAGCGTACGGTAGCGCTCAAAGCTGAGGCCGTACATAAAGCTCATGAGGGGAATACCGGGACCTGCCATAAATGCGGCGCACACGCCGGTGATGGCCACGATCAGCGCCATAACGGCAACAATAATCAGGTCAAAGCGACGACGCTTGCGAGGATTAGCCCAAATGCTCGACAAGCGCAGGAGCTGCGGTTTATAGATAAATCCAATGCTCAACAGAATAGCCTGCGCCGGAAAGAACAGGGCATTAAAGTACAGCTGATATTTGTATGCCAGCTTGCCTTCCATCACAAACTTGGGCATGCTCTCAATTAGGTTGAACAGGAATAGCGCGCCAAAGAGTGGGGCGCACTGGACAAACAGGTGGCCGACCTCGCGCAGGCTTACGCGGCGCGATTTTTCGGTCTCGAGCAGGGCGAGCGGCGCGGTGACCAGCACGAGCGAGGCGATCGCGGCGATGCCCATGGCCATGGCCGCGATGGGCATGCTACGCGTGAGGAACAGCGCCACGCTGAAGACCGCGATGACGCCGACGGAGCGTAGCGTTTGACTCATGCCAGCCAAGTAGAGCTTGTCGGCCTGCTGCAGGCGGCCCTCGTACACGTCGGCAATGCCGTCGATCACCTTATACAGGTAGACGCCCAGGCCGATTGTGGCCATCTGCGCATCGTAGCCGCGGGCGCTGCTGTATACCAGGCCGCATGCCAGCGCGAGCGCTCCGCAGATCCAGCGGTTGAGCTGGTAAGAGGCAAAGGACGTCTTTTCGTCGATGTCCGAGACCTGGAAATTGCGCACGCCGTAGTTGCACGCGATCATGATGAGCGTGCCGGTGACAAAGGCGATGGAGAATTTGCCAGCCTCCTCGGCGCCCACGAGCTGTGTGGACACGATGGTGAGCAACGGAAACGCCATGCCCCATACGGCGGTGCCCAGGGTATTCCAAAGGTAGTCGCGACGGGTGGCGTGATCTTCGTACTCGGCTTCTTGCGTGGAGAAGCCGCCGCCGTAGACGGCTCCGAGCAGGCGGTTCCACCAGGCATTGACCATGCGGTGGATGGGGCCGGGCTGGCGATCGCGCTCGCGGCGACGGCGTGTGGCCTGGCTGCTGTCGGGACCGCCGGCGTTACGCTGGCTTAGCTCTTGGATTCGTGCGAGCTCCTCGGCGGTGTGCGATGCGGGGAACAGGCCGTTCTCGATGCGTCCGCCCTGCCCGTGCGCCCCGTCCGATACGGTGGGGTCGGCGACGCCATTGCGGCGGGCGATGGCGCGGCGAATGCTATCGATGGGCGTGATGCTCAAAGCGGAGTCCTTTCTATTGCTGCGCTCTAGTATAGTCGCGGTGGTATCCATTCGTGTTTTTGAACAGGTTGTTCAATAATTTCGGCGGCGCCATTCAGTAGCCGGCACTCGGGGACGTTCCTTATGTGCCGGCACTTTAGGAACGTCCCCGAGTGCCGGCATCCGGGGACGCTCCTTGGTTGTTGCCTGTTCAAGAGTGTCCCCAACGATTAGTCGTTTAAAAACGTCCCCAATGACTAGGCCGCTTGCCTGCGATTTTTGACCGTTGGGCGGGCTTGCCGCCCTTGCCGCAAAAACGTTTTTGCATATCGGGTACAACGGGCTTTACGTGAGTAAAGTGCGCGTCGTGTCCTCGTGTCGCGTTTTTAAAGGAGGCCCCATGCCTGGTGTTACCCCTGCAGATGTTTTGTCCAACTTTGGTATTACGCTGGTCGAAGATCCCGCCGAGAATCAGCCCCGTCTGCTGGTCGATCTACCCGCTGCGGAGCTCGTCGAGCACGCTATCCGCCGCGAAGAAGGCCGCATGGCATCCAACGGCGCGCTGGTGATCGAGACGGGGGAGCGCACTGGTCGTTCCCCCAATGACCGCTTTATCGTTGACACGCCCGACGTGCACGACAAGATCGCCTGGGACGCCGTCAACCGACCGCTTTCGATCGAGAGCTACGAGACCATCAAGGCCGGCATCGTCGACTACCTCAACGAGCGCGACGTGTTCGTCACCCGCGGCATGGCCGGCGCCGACCGCAACCACACGCGCCGACTGCTCGTCGCCTGCGAGCGCGCCAGCCAGGCACTCTTCATTAAGCAGATGCTCGCCCGCCCGCTTGCCCGCGAAATCGCGCGCACCGGCGAGCCGGACTTCTGTGTGCTCGCCGCGCCGGGCTACCAGTGCGATCCCGCCATCAAGGGCCTCAACTCCAGCGCCGCCGTGGTCATCAACTTCCAGGAGCGCGTGATTTTGGTCGCGGGTACCGGCTACTCCGGCGAGATCAAAAAGTCCATCTTCAGCGTCATGAATTACCTGCTGCCCGTCGAGGACGACGTGCTGCCCATGCACTGCTCGGCCAGTATGGATCCCGTCACGCACGAGACCGCGGTGTTCTTTGGCCTGTCGGGCACCGGCAAGACCACGCTTTCGGCCAACCCCACGCGGCTGCTGATCGGCGACGACGAGCACGGTTGGTCCGACATGGGTATCTTCAACATCGAGGGTGGCTGCTACGCAAAATGCGAGGGCCTGGACGCCTTCCACGAGCCCGAGATCTTCAACGCTGTCCGCTTTGGCGCCATTTGCGAAAACGTGGTGCTCGATGAGAACCGCAAACCCAACTACGACGACATCTCGATCACGCACAACACGCGCGTGGCCTATCCCGTGGAGCACATTCCTAACGCGTGGACTAAGGGCATGGGCACCACTCCGAGCGTCGTGCTGTTTTTGACCTGCGACGCCTTTGGCGTGCTGCCGCCCATCTCGCGCCTGACGGCCGACGCCGCCATGTATCACTTTGTGACGGGCTTTACGGCCAAGATCCCCCTGTCTCTTATACACATCTCCGAGCCCACGAGAC
>USEK01000176.1 GCA_900553705.1 uncultured Collinsella sp. | reverse complement strand
CGAGATTCCTCTACGTCTCGTGGGCTCGGAGATGTGTATAAGAGACAGCCACTGGGGTGTCGCGGGCGTCGCCATCGCCACCGCCATCGCCTACACCGTCAGCGCCGCCACGCTTTTTATCCGCCTGCTCAAGACCGACTCCGTCGTCCGCGTCACCCCACGCGACCTGGCTATCGACCCCGTCGCCCTCAAGCGCATCGTTAAGATCGGTCTGCCCGCCGGTATCCAAAGCGCCGTCTTTGCCGTCGCCAACATCATCATCCAGTCCGCCATCAACAGCCTAGGCACCGAGGTCATGGCGGCATCCAGCGCCGCCATGAGCTTGGAGTACGTGTGCTACAACCTGCTCAACAGCTTTAGCCAGGCTTGCACCACCTTTGTGGGACAAAACCACGGCGCTCGCCAGATCGACCGCTGCACCAAGACGCTCAAGGTCTGCCTGATCGAAGGCGGTATCGTCGCGCTCACCACCATCGTCATCATCGTAGGCTTGGGACGCGAAATCCTGGCGCAGTTCAACAGCGACCCCAACATCGTCTCGATCGGCTATATCCGCGTGTGCTCGATCTTCCCTGCCTACGCCTTTAGCATGTTCTACGAAAACATGTCCGGCTACCTGCGCGGCTTTGGCATCTCGCTCATGCCCGCCCTCATCACCATGATCTGCGTCTGCGGTATTCGCTTCTATTGGGTATTCTGCGTGTTCCCGCACTTCCGCACCTTTGCGAACATCATGATGGTCTACCCCATCAGCCTGGGCACCACGGCGTTCTTTATGGTCGTGGCGGTACTACTCTGCCACCCGGCACGCACCTATCGCGCCGCCCAAGCCAAAGCGACAGCCCGCTAAACACCGCACTCAACGCCATGCCAGTCATTAATTGACAATATGTGAGCTCATATAGTCGATAAAGTGCCTCGTGGCGATAGGCATGGTGTCCCAGCTGCGCCAGGCTGCCACTACGTCACGCGAGGGAGCGTGCACGATGGGACGCACGCGAATATCGGCCCTCATGCCCTCGACGGTACGGCGATACAGCATACTCACGCCTAGGCCCTCCTCCACCATCGCCATGATGGTGTAGTCGTCGGTCACCTCGCTCGTCACGTGCGGCGACAGCCCATGCGCCGCGAATGCATCGAGCACCAGGCTCTGTTCGCCCTCATCCAGCAGCACAAACGGCTCGGACGCTAGGTCGGCGAGTGTCACCTTTTCCTTTGCCGCCAGCGGATGCGCGGCCGGCAACAATGCTACCAACTCGTCATGATAGACCACGCGCTTCTCGAGCCCCGCGGTAAATCCGCGTGCCGTAAAGCAAAAGTCAACCACGCCATCGTGCACCCACTGGGCGTTGCGCGTGTAATCGCCCTGCTTGAGCGTAAAGTGAACGCCCGGGTGCAGGGCCCCAAAGTCGCGGATCACGCGCGGCAGCACGGTACGACTCACGTTGGTAAACGTCGCAATGCGAATGTCAGTCGACGAAAGCCCCAGCAACTCCTGACGCTTGCCCTCAAGCTCGGCCTCGGCAGTTACAATCTGGCGCAGATACGGCAGATACTGTTTGCCGTCGCGCGTAAGCGATACGCCCTGCTTACCGCGCTCGATAATCGTGGTGCCCAGCTCGCGCTCGAGCGCCTTGACGGCCTGGCTCACCGCGCTTTGCGTATAGCCCAGCTCGTCGGCCGCGCCCTTCAGACTGCCGCAATCGACCACCATACATACAATCTGATATCGCGATGCCATCGTGCCTCCACATCGATGTAGCCGTAAAACGTTTTGCCAGCGCTTTTTCTAGCAACATTAGTATTTCTTAATCATACTGAAGATACATTCGCTTTACTACATCCACATCTGGGAGCAGAATCCTTTTTGCGAAACCGTTCTGTAACAAAAGGAGTCCCATGGATCGCAAAAAAGCAATCGCGCTCTCATTTTCCGTTCCCGTCGCATGGGGCTTTTCGTACCCCCTCATGAAGATCGGCATGGACAGCATGAACGCCACGAGCATCGTTGCGCTGCGCTGCATCATCGCCTTTGTGGCCTGCCTGCTGCTCTTCCACAAGCACGCGCTGCGCATCAACCGCGACCTTATGGTTCGCGCCGCCATCATCGGCGCCATCATGGCAACCGAGCTCACCTGCATGTGCTTGGGCTCCAGCCTTACCTCCGCCTCCACCGCCGGCTTTTTGCAGAGCCTGACGGTCGTGATCGTACCGTTTGCCAACGCCGCCCTGCTGCGTCGCGCCCCCGAGCGCAAGGTACTCATCGGCACCGCCATCGTCACCTGCGGTATGCTGCTGCTCTCGGGCGCCGACTTTACCAGCCTGAATCCCGGTGCGATCATTATGCTGCTCTCGGCCTTTATCTATGCCGGCCATATCATTGTGGCGAAGCGCTTTGTCGAAGATGTCGACCCGCTGGCCCTGGGCGTTTGGCAGCTTGGCTTCGGCGGCCTGTTCTCGGGCATCGCCGCATTCACCTTTGGCGGTTTCACGCTTCCCGGCACGCCGGGCGAGGTCGTGGTCGTCGTCGCACTCGCGCTCATCTGCTCTGCCTACGGCTTTATCACCCAAACGCTCGCGCAGCCCCACGTGCCCGCCGAGACCACCGGCTTTGCCTTCTCGCTCGAGCCGGTCTGCTCCGCTGTCTTCTCGTTCTTCCTGGTCGGCGAGGTCCTGAGCCCCATCGCCTTCTTTGGCGCCGCCCTCATCCTCACCGGCGTCATGGTGGCAACCGTCGAGCTCCCGCGTCTTCGTGCACACGGGCACGCTCACATGGCAGGAGCGCCCGAGCGCGTCTCGTAGACCCCACTCTTCATGCAGCCGCGGCATAAAGGCAACCGGTGCGCCTTTACAATAGATGCCAACAGAGCATCTGCCATAAAGGAGCCCCATGGACACCGCAACTCGCGACCGCAACATAACAACTTGGTTGGGCGATGCGCCACAGCCGGTACGTGACACGACGAACCAGCTGCTCGAGCGCATCGCCCTTTTGCGTGCCGAGCAGACTATCTACCCAGCACAAGACGACATCCTCAATGCCCTCGCCTATACGCCGGCCAACCAAGTCAAGGTTGTCATTTTGGGCCAAGATCCCTATCACGAACCCAACCAGGCCATGGGGTTATCGTTCTCGGTCCCCGCGACGCAAACCAAGTTGCCGCCGAGTCTGCGCAACATCTATAAGGAACTCAAAGCCGATCTGGACTGCCCCATTCCCGCCACGGGAGACCTAACCCCATGGGCACAACAGGGCGTCCTGCTCCTTAACACCACGCTCACCGTGCGCGAGCATGCCGCCAACTCGCACGCCAAACTGGGCTGGAGCGCGCTCACCGACTATGTTATCGAACGCTGCTGTCTGCTGCCCCAACCGGTCGTCTTTTTGGCATGGGGTCGCTTTGCCCAGCAGATGGTCGAAGGCAAGCTCGTCCCAACTGGTGCGGGCAAGGCA
>USEK01000175.1 GCA_900553705.1 uncultured Collinsella sp. | reverse complement strand
CTACACTCGACTAGTCGTCGGCAGCGTCAGATGTGTATAAGATACAGCGCCAGCAGCTCGCCTACCGTGAGCGCAACCTCGCCACGCGGTACAACGGCATCGCAAAAGCCGTGCTCCAGCAAAAACTCGGAGCGCTGGAATCCCTTGGGCAGGCGCTTGTGCATGTTCTGCTCGATCACGCGCGGGCCGGCAAATGCCGTCAGGGCATCGGGCTCGGCCAGGATAATGTCGCCCTCCATGGCAAAGCTCGCGGTTACACCTCCGGTCGTGGGATCGGTGAGCACCGTGATATACAGGCCGCCCGCCTCGCTGTGGCGCCTAACCGCCGCAGAAATCTTGGCCATCTGCATAAGCGAGGTCACGCCCTCCTGCATGCGCGCACCGCCCGAAACGGTAAAGCCGACAACCGGCAATCCCAGCTCGGTCGCACGCTCAAATGTGCGACAGATCTTCTCGCCCACCACGGAGCCCATCGAGCCCATCATAAAGTTGGCGTCCATAAAGAAGAGCGCGGTATCGCAACCGCAGATTTTGCCCCTGCCGCACACAACGGCATCGCGCTCGCCCGAACGCTCGCTCACGCTCTTGAGCTTGTCGGCATAGCCGGGAAACGAGAGGAAGTCCTCCGGCGCCAGATTGGCATCCCATTCCTCAAACGTGCCCTCGTCGACCGTCATGCGCATGCGCGCGCGACCGCTCACGCGAAAGTGTTTGCCGCAACGAGGGCAGACCTCGAGGTTGTCGTGTAGGCGTGCCTCATCGATCACGCGGCGGCACTCCGGGCACTTGATAAACACGTGGCGCGCGGGAAACTCGGCGCACGACTCGGTCATCGGTCCCTCGAGGACGTTGACCGTCTTCGCTTTTCTATTCATCAGCATAGAGATGCCCCATCAGATCGGTGTGATACATGCCCGACAAAAACTCGTCGTTTGCCAGCACGTCGAGCTGAAGCTCGCTATTTTCGCTCACGCCCTCAATCACGAGCTCGCCCAGGGCCGAGCGCATCTTGCGAATGGCACCGTCACGCGTGGGCGCGCACACGATGAGCTTGCCGAGCATGGAGTCGTAGTACGGCGGAACTTTCGCTCCGGTAAACATGGCGGAATCCCAGCGCACGCGCGGACCACCCGGCACACGCAACGCGGTGACCGTTCCGCATGACGGCAGAAAGTCCGGCGTTTCGGCATTGATGCGGCACTCCATGGCGTGGTTGCGGACCGGCATATCCTCCTGCTCAAAGGGCAGAGGCTGGCCGGCTGCCACGCGCAGCTGCCACTTGACCAAGTCGGTATCGGTCACAAACTCCGTAACCGGATGCTCCACCTGCAAGCGCGTGTTCATTTCCATAAAGTAGAAATTGCCGTCATCTGAGTACAAAAACTCGATGGTGCCAGCGCCCTCATAGCCAACGGCACGAGCCAGGTCGCGCGCGGCCTTGTGCATGCGCGCGCGAATATCATCGCGTCCGTCGAGGCACGGCGCGGGGCTCTCCTCGATCAGCTTTTGGTTGCGGCGCTGCACCGAGCACTCGCGCTCGCCGAGCGAAAACACATGGCCCTGCTTATCGGCCATAATCTGCACCTCAACGTGGTGCGCCGGCGCGACGAACTTCTCCATGTAGCACTCGCCGTCGCCAAAAACGGCCTCACCCTCGGCACGCGCCTCGATGAACGCCTTTGCCGCATCTTCCACGCGCTCGACCTTGCGAATACCGCGACCGCCGCCGCCCGCGCGCGCCTTAATAAGCACGGGGCAGCCGATGCGCTCGGCCTCGGCCGTTGCTTCCTCGGGGCTTTTGAGCAAATCGCAGCCCGGCACGATGGGCACGCCCGCCGCGGCGGCCGTTCGACGCGCGGCGTCCTTGTCGCCCATGCTGTCGATCACCTCGGCCGAAGGACCGACAAACGCCAGGCCATACTTGTCGCAGTCGCGCACGAAGCTCGCCTTCTCGGAGAAAAAGCCATAGCCGGGATGAATTGCCTTAGCTCCCGACTTTACGGCACAGGTGAGCACGGCATCGTCGTTGAGGTAGCTCTCGGCAAGACGCGGGCCGCCGATGCAATATGCCTCGTCGGCAAGCTGCACGTGCAGCGCGTCCGCATCGGCCGTGGAATAAACGGCGACGGTCTTGATGCCCATATCGCGGCACGCGCGGATAACACGGACCGCGACTTCGCCGCGGTTGGCGATGAGCACTTTGTCGAACATGAAGCCTTCCTTAACTTTCGTGCATGAGTGCAAAAGACATATCGGCGCGACAGCAAACCTCACCGTTGACGCTCGCAGTACCCGTCGCAAAGCGGAACGGCCCGCGCGCACGCGTGATGGAGCACACCAGATCCACCGTGTCGCCCGGGCGCACCGGACGCTTAAAGCGCACCTTGTCCAGACTCGTGTAGAACGGCGTCGCGCCGCGCGCCTCCTCATCGCCCATCAGTAGCACGCAACAGTTTTGGGCGAGCATCTCGCACTGAATCACGCCGGGAACGACCGGGTTTCCCGGAAAATGTCCCTGCAAAAAGTACTCGTCGCCTGTAATCGCGATCTTGCCGTGGGCCTCGTCGCCCACCAGCTCGGCTTCGTCGAGCAAAAGCATCGGTTCGCGATGCGGCAACAGCTTCTTGAGCTCTTCTTTGTTCATGGACATCACCTATCCGATCCTCATAAGGCAGCTGCCAAACTCCACGAGGTCGCCGTCGGCCACGCAGATCTCGAGCACCTCGCCGTCTGCCTCGGCCGTCACCTCGTTGAGAACCTTCATGGCCTCGATGATGCAGAGGGTCTCGCCGGCCTTGACCTTGGAGCCCACGCGCACAAACGGCTCGTCGCCCGGCGCCGGGGCAGCATAGAAAACGCCGACCATGGGAGCGGTCACCTCGCTGCCCTTAGGCTCCGGTGCGGCGGCAGGCGCCTGCGCGGCGGGCTCCGGTGTGGCGGCAGGCATGGCGACAGGAGCCACCGCCGGAGCAGTCACGGCACCCGGCATAGGCATGGGCACGGCGACAGGCTGCGCGGCGCTCGCGCGCTCGAGTTCGACCGCGGTGCCATCGGGCTCCTCAACGCGTACGCGCGTGAGGCCGCGGTCCTCCATAACATCGGCTATCTCGGCAAGTCTTTTGGAATCCATGCTCTAGCTCCTCGTATATCTACGCAGCGCGATGGCGGCGTTGTGTCCGCCAAAGCCCAGGTTGGTCGAAAGCGCCCAGGTAAGGTCGGCGCGAACCGCGCGATTGGGCGTGTAGTCAAGATCGCAGGCGGGATCGGGCGTGTGGTAGTTAATGGTCGGCGGCACCACGCCCTGCTCGAGCGCCATGGCGCAGGCCATGACCTCGATGGCGCCCGTGGCACCGATCATGTGGCCGGTCATCGACTTAGTCGACGAGACGTGCGCGGCGCGTGCCGCGTCCTCGCCGAGCGCACGCTTAATGCCTGTCTCTTATACACATCTGACGCTGCCGACGACTAGTCGAGTGTAG
>USEK01000174.1 GCA_900553705.1 uncultured Collinsella sp. | reverse complement strand
CAGCGTCAGATGTGTATAAGAGACAGCACCCATAAAGAGCGTGATGGTGTTGCCGATGGCGGTTTCGGCGCGGTCGAAGCGGCGCGAGCCCACGGCGTGGCCGACGATGACCGTCGTTCCCATGGCCAGACCCACGAGCGTCACGGTAATGATATAGAGCGTCTGCGCGCCATTGCCCACGGCGGTGATGCCGGCGGCGCCGCTAAACTGCCCCATCATGTACAGGTCGGCCATGCCGTAGAGCATCTGCAAAAAGTACGAGAGCATATAGGGCAGGGCAAAGACCGCGATGGTCTTAAGGACATTGCCGCGTGTGAGGTCGTGTTCCATGGGCGGGGCTTTCTGGCTGGGTCTGTTTACATACCAGTGTAGTGAAAACCCTACAACGATTGTAGAGTCAAGGTTTATGTTGGCAGTGGGGCGAAAAAGTCACGCCCCGAGCACGATGCTTTGGTCCCTCCATGCTCCTCACCTCGCCTCAAACCATCACAACATTCGACGTTTTTTGCCAAAATCGGGAAAAGCATCGAATGTTGTGATGGTTTTTCTACCACTCGACCGGGTGGAATCGCTTTCTTGCGCACGAAGGTGTGCGGACCCGTGGGCAGGGGAATAAGGTTGGTTATCCGACTCCATTGGAGGGCTCATGGACCTGCCGATCGTCCTGTCCCATAAGACTGCCTGGCTGTACCACAACGTGGCGCGCCCGTCCGAGCCGCTCTCGCGAGCAAGCAGCCTATACGATGAGGACTCGCTTGCTAACGAGGCGGAACCGACCGCGAGCCTGCCCAAATTGGGACTCGATGCCAAGGGGCTGAGGGCTTCAACGGCAGTTGGGATCGTTACCGACTATCTGGTTGCGCTCGGTATTCCACGAGAAGAGCTCGATCATATCGACACGCTCGTCAACTTCGATTTTGAGCGCTCGACGCCGGCTGGATTTAGGTGCCACGTGTTTGGGGCGCCGGTACCTCCAGGCCATCTTATCGAGGTGGCAGAGGGCCTTCTGGTGGTTGATGAGGCCATGTGCTTTGTCCAGGCGGGTTCGTGGATGAGCGAGCTCGAGCAGTTGGAATATGGCTACGAAATCTGCGCCCGATACCATTTGAATCATCTGTCGACAGGCGATTATATCGAGATGGGGCAGAGGTACACCGTTGCCGACTTGATTGCCTATTGCAATGAGAACCGATCTCGCCAGGGGGCTATACGCGCGGCCGCCGCGCTCAAGCGCGTGCACGATGGCGCGCGTTCGCCCATGGAGACGGCCACCGCAATCATGGTTGCTGCAAAACGTTCCCAGGGCGGGCTGGAATACGCCAAGGTTGAGCTCAACCATCGGGTCGATGTTCCCAACGAGTTCAAGTATCTCGCAAAGGCCGGGTATTTCGAGATCGACGTATATGCGCCTGCGAGCGGTACGGGGATTGAATACAACGGTTCGGACCATCTTGATAAACAGCGCAGCGCGTCGGATGCGGAGCGTATGACCGTGCTGAGCGCGCTGGGCTTTAGGATGATCGTCCTCACCGGGACTCAGTTTGCCCACCAGCTGCAATTGCACCGGGCGATGAACGCCATCGCGCTCGCTATGGGCCTTAAGTGCGACCGAAGCGAAGCGTTCCAGAAACGTCAGAATGACCTGCGAGAATTCGTGATTCGGCACTGGGACGGCGGCCTTTAGGGGTGCTTTGGTCCTTCTACGGGGTGCTGCGGGCAGGCAAACCATCACAACATCCGACGTTTTTTGCCAAAAACGGGAAAAGCATCGAATGTTGTGATGGTCTGTGCTGAGGATGGGCTTGGAAAGACCGTTTTGCTCGAAGCGACCTGTCCTGTCGTACGGGTGTCGGCATGATTCTCTCGTGGGGTATTATGTTTTCCGAAGAATAAAACGCCGCGTGAGGGGAGGGCTGCGTGGACGGGCACGTGCAACATGACGGCTTTGGCCGCGATATCAACTACCTGCGCATTGCCGTTACCGACAAGTGCAATTTCCGCTGCATTTACTGCATGCCGGCCGATGGCGTGGCGCCCCGCGCGCACGACGAGCTGCTCAGCGCCGAGGAAATCGCCCGCTTTGTGCGCCTGGTGGCGGGGGAGGGCATTCGCCGCGTACGCCTGACAGGCGGCGAGCCGCTGGTCAGCCGCCGTATCATTCCGCTCATTCGCGATATCCGCGCGATCCCGCAGATCGAGGACATTTCGCTCACCACCAACGGCGCCCTGCTGCCCAAGCTGGCACCGCAGCTCAAAGATGCCGGGCTAAACCGCGTCAACATTTCGCTCGACACACTCGACCCCGAGCTGTTTGGAAAGATCACGCGCCTGGGTCGACTCGAACAGACCATGGCTGGCATCGACGCGGCGCTGGCCTGGGGCTTTGAGCCCGTTAAGGTCAACTGCGTTGTGGTGCGCCGGCTCAACCAAGACGTGACGGCCCTTGCGCAGCTCACGCTCGACCGTCCCATCCACCTGCGCTTTATCGAATACATGCCCATCGGCGACGAGCATACGAGCTCGCATTGCGCTGTGGACCCGCATGCGCCCACACTCAATCCCGAGCTGTGGGACGCGAGCGATACCGTGCCGAGCGACGAGCTGCGGGCGCGCATCAATGCCGGGACCGCCGCGACGGGGCTGGGCGAGCTCGAACCGCTCGACATCAACGACGCTCCTGCCGGCGCGGGCCCTGCGCGCTATTGGCACTTTCCGGGCGCGGCGGGAACGGTCGGCTTCATTAGCGCCATGTCCAACCATTTTTGCGCGAATTGCAACCGTCTGCGCCTGACGGCCGATGGCAACGTTCGTCCGTGCCTGTTCAGCGATGCCGAGTATTCGGTGCGCGAGGCGCTGCGCCGTGGTGATGATATGCAGGTACTTTCGATTTGGCGCGATGCCGTGGCCCACAAACCGCAGGAACACGCGATAATTGAGGGCACGCAACGATTTATGTCTCAAATCGGAGGATGATCATATGGCCAAGAGCAGGTACGCCGATGCCACCAAGGCCGCTCGCAGGGCCGCGATGTCTGCCCACAAAGTTACGGCTGCGGCGAATGCTGGCAACGCCGACGCGTCCGCGCAGCCGTCTGCCAACGCTGCCACCGAGCCCGCCCGCGACGCCCGTCGCGACGAGCTGACGCACGTGGACGCCAAGGGCGAGGTGCGCATGGTCGACGTGTCCGACAAGGCCGAGACCCATCGCATCGCCATCGCCGAGGGCACCATCCTTATGCACCCCGAGACGCAGGCCATGGTGCTGCAAGACCGCGCCAAAAAGGGTGACGTGCTTGCCTGCGCGCGCGTGGCGGGCATCATGGCCATCAAACGCACGAGCGACATCATCCCCATGTGCCATCCGCTGCTCATTACCAAGAGCAAGTGCGACATTGCGCCCATCGCTCCGGCGGGGACGCCGGCCGAGGACGTGCCCGAGGGCCTGTCTCTTATACACATCTCCGAGCCCACGAGACGTAGAGGAACCTCGTATG
>USEK01000173.1 GCA_900553705.1 uncultured Collinsella sp. | reverse complement strand
ACCTATCGGCGTTGTCGCGGCGGTCATCCCGACCACCAACCCCACGTCTACCGCCATTTTCAAGACGCTGATTTGCCTCAAGACCCGCAACGGCATCATCATCTCCCCGCACCCGGCAGCCGCCAAGTGCACCATCGCCGCCGCCAAGCTCGTGCTTGACGCCGCCGTCAAGGCCGGCGCCCCCGAGGGCATCATCGGCTGGGTCGATGTCCCCTCCATCGAGCTGACCAACATGGTCATGCGCGATGTCGACATCATCCTCGCCACCGGTGGCCCGGGCATGGTCAAGGCCGCCTACTCCTCGGGCAAGCCCGCCCTGGGCGTTGGCGCCGGTAACACCCCGGTCATCATCGACGACACCGCCGACGTGCTGCTCGCCGTCAACTCCATCATCCACTCCAAGACCTTCGACAACGGCATGATCTGCGCTTCCGAGCAGTCCGTGACCGTCATCGACACCATCTATGACCAGGTTAAGGCCGAGTTCCAGAAGCGCGGCTGCTACTTCGTCAAGCAGGGTGCCGAGATGGAGGCCCTGCGTGCCGCCATGTTCAAGAACGGCGCCCTCGATCACCGCATCCCCGGCATGGCTGCCGCCAAGATCGCCGAGCTCGCCGGCATCGAGGTTCCCGCCAAGACCAAGATCCTGATCGCCGAGGTCACCTCCACCGACCCCGCCAAGGAGGAGTTCTCCCACGAGAAGCTCTCCCCGGTCCTGGCCATGTACCACGCCAAGGACTTCCAGGAGGCCGTCGACAAGGCTGAGCACCTGGTGCTCGCCGGTGGCCCGGGCCACACCGCCTCTCTGTACGTGCACCCCGCCCAGGCCGAGAAGATCAGCCTGTTCGAGCACGTCATGAAGGCCTGCCGTATCGTCATCAACACCCCGTCCTCGCACGGCGGCATCGGTGATCTGTACAACTTTGGCATGAAGCCGTCTCTGACCCTGGGCTGCGGCTCCTGGGGCGGCAACTCCGTCTCCGAGAACGTTGGGGTGAAGCACTTGATCAACGTTAAGACTGTGGCCGAGCGCCGTGAGAACATGCTGTGGTTCCGCGCTCCCGAGAAGGTCTACTTCAAGAAGGGTTCCACGCCCGTCGCTCTCGACGAGCTCGGTACCGTCATGGGCAAGAAGCGCGCCTTCATCGTCACCGACCAGTTCCTCTTCAAGAATGGCAACACCCGCGCCATCGAGGCCAAGCTCGACGAGATGGGCATCGCCCACGACTGCTTCTACGACGTCGAGCCCGATCCGTCGCTGCAGTGCGCACGTCGCGGCGCCAAGCAGATGGCTCTCTTTGAGCCGGACGTCATCATCGCCGTCGGCGGTGGCTCCGCTATGGACGCCGGCAAGATCATGTGGATGATGTACGAGCACCCCGAGTGCAAGTTTGAGGACATGGCCATGGACTTCATGGACATCCGCAAGCGTATCTTCACTTTCCCCGAGATGGGCAAGAAGGCCTACTTCGTCGCCGTCCCGACCTCTTCGGGTACCGGCTCCGAGTGCACGCCGTTCGCCATCATCACCGACAAGGAGACCGGCATCAAGTGGCCGCTCGCCGACTACGCGCTGCTCCCCAACATGGCTATCGTCGACGCCGACAACTGCATGACCGCCCCGCGCGGCCTGACCGCTGCCTCCGGCATCGACGTCATGACCCACGCCATCGAGTCCTACGTCTCCATCATGGCTTCCGACTACACCAAGGGCCTCTCCGAGCGCGCTGCTAAGCTCGTCTTCGAGAACCTGCCCTCCAGCTTCACGAACGGCGCCAAGGACCCGCATGCCCGCGAGGAGATGCACAACGCCTCCTGCATGGCCGGTATGGCCTTCGCCAACGCCTTCCTGGGCCTCAACCACTCCATGGCTCACAAGCTCGGCGCCTTCCATCACCTGCCTCACGGCCTCGCCAACGCCGTCATCCTGACCCGCGTTATGCGCTACAACGCCGCCGAGGCTCCCGTCAAGATGGGTACCTTCTCCCAGTATCCTTACCCCAACGCGCTGCACAACTACGCCGAGATGGCCAAGTACTGCGGCATCGAGGGCAAGGACGACAAGGAGGTCTTCGAGAACTTCATCACGAAGCTCGAGGAACTCAAGGACTTCATCGGCGTCAAGAAGACCATCGCCGACTACGGTGTTGACGAGCAGTACTTCCTCGACACCCTCGACGAGATGACCGAGCAGGCATTCAACGACCAGTGCACCGGCGCAAACCCGCGCTACCCGCTCATGAGCGAGATCAAGGAGCTCTACCTGGACGCCTACTACGGCCGCGAGCCTCAGGACTACGCCGTCTGCTAGTTTTAGCACGGTTTTTAACGGCGGGGGTGCACGGGTGTTTCACACACCCCCGCCGTCGCTTCTATCGCATCGTTGAAAGGATGCAACCATGCTGCTACCCGATTCCAAGACCGAGCTCGTCCGCCGTGGCAACAAGGTCGTTTACGACCTGGGCGACAAGATCGTCAAGGTCTTTAACGAGACCAAGCCTGTCTCCGACGTGTTCAACGAGGCTTTGAATCTTGCCCGCATCAATGAGTGCGGCATCCGCAGCCCCAAGGCTCTCGAGGTTTCCCAGCTCGAGAACGCCAACGGCTGGGCACTCGTGACCGAGAAGGTTGCGGGCACCACCCTTGCCGAGAAGATGACTGCCGAGCCCCAGCGCTTTGGTGAGTATCTCGAGATGTTCGTCGACCTCCAGATCGAGATCCACGGCTACACCTCCCCGCTGCTCAACCGTCAGCGCGACAAGTTCGCCCGCATGATCGACAGCCTTGATCAGCTCAATGCCACCACGCGCTACAACCTTCAGGAGCGTCTGGACGGCATGACCAAGGAGTTCAAGGTCTGCCACGGCGACTTCAACCCCTCCAACGTCATCGTCGGCGACGACGGCCAGCTCTATGTGTGCGACTGGGCACACGCCACCCAGGGCTCCCCTGCTGCCGACGTTGCCACCACCTACCTGCTCTTCGCCCTCAACAGCAAGGATCAGGCTGAGGCCTACCTGGAGCTCTACTGCGACCGCGCCGACATGCCCATGCAGGTCGTGCGTCAGTGGACGAGCATCGTCGCCGCTTCCGAGCTCGCTCGTAAGCGCAACGTGAACGATGAGTTCCTGAAGAACTGGATCGACGTCGTCGATTATCAGTAATATCTGAGCGATTCATTTCGCATCGGAGGCACAAAGGAAAACCCCGCAGCTCGCATAGGCTGTGGGGTTTTCCTTTTAGATATCGAGGATGCTTCAAGATAAAAGGACGGCCCCGCATCTCCCCGATCTGGAGAAATGCAGGGGCCGTCCCGTATATCGAACTACAAGCGAAATCGCCGATTAACGGCGGGCCGCCTTCACAAGCTCGGCAACCTTGGTGACGACCTCGTCGATCGCCACGTCCTCGCGCTCGCCCGTGGCACGGTCCTTGAGCTCGACGGTGCCGTTCTTAAGGCCACGCTTGCCGAGCACCACCTGATACGGGAAGCCCATAAGGTCGTTGTCGGCAAACTTAAAGCCGGGACGCTCATCGCGATCGTCGACGACGACCTCAATACCCT
>USEK01000172.1 GCA_900553705.1 uncultured Collinsella sp. | reverse complement strand
TCTACACTCGACTAGTCGTCGGCAGCGTCAGATGTGTATAAGAGACAGGTTTGAGCCCGAGAGCGACGGCGTCGCCTTTGCCGACCTGCTGCCACTCGACAAGCTCATGGTTGCCCGTCTGACCCAGGTCCAGGCCGAGGTCGACGATGCCTACGCCAGCTACGAGTTCCCGCGCGCCTACCGTGCGCTCTACGACTTCGTGGTTACCGAGCTCTCCAACGTGTACCTCGACGCCCTGAAGGACCGTCTTTACTGCGACAAGCCCGGCTCGCTCGAGCGCCGCAGCGCCCAGACCGTGCTGGCCGAGCTCTTCTCGATGCTCATGCGCGACCTGCAGCCGATCCTGTCCTACACGGTCGACGAGGCCATGGCCTATGCGCCTGCCGGCTGCGTTGACCACCAGAAGTACGCCGCGCTGCTCGATTGGTACAAGTCGCCCATCACGGTCGACGAGGCCAATGAGTTTGAGGGCGTGCTCGAGGCTTCACTCGAGCTCCGTAGCGCCGTGACCAAGGCCCTTGAGGATGCCCGTTCTGCCGGCACCTTCACCAAGAGCCAGCAGGTTCGCGTCAAGGCGGTCGTTCCCGCCGAGATGTACGCGCTGCTGACCGGTGATAAGGCCGTCGACCTGGCCGAGTTCTACATCGTCTCCGATGTTGAGCTGACCCAGGGCGAGGAGCTTTCCGTTGCCATCGAGGCTGCCGAGGGCGAGTGCTGCGACCGTTGCTGGAACTACCGCACCACCGTCGGCGAGTACAACGGCCACGCTCACATCTGCAAGCGCTGTGCTGATGCTTTGTAGGTTACGGCGTTCGTAGAACGCCGTAACCTACCGACGCTGCAAACGCCCCTAAGCGGCAATCTGACGTTCAATCGTCGGTCGCGTACCAAAGTACGCTTCCCTCCTCTTTCACGTCACCTTGCTCGCTTAGGGACGTTTTCGCTGTTGGCGACGGTAATGCGGCGTTTCTATTGTTTAGTTGTTGGGGACGTTCTTAAACGACTAGTCAAACAAGAACGTCCCCATTGACTACCTGTGTCACATTCAAGCGGCATTCTGTTTTTCGGAATGCCGCTTTCGTTTTTAGCTGGTTATTTCGCTAGCGTTGGTGAATATGCTGCGCGTTTGGCGTTTGTCACTATAAGATGATTACTTGCGTTAAACGTAATTCGATGTTCTTGAGGGTAGGGGATTTCTTTGGGTCGTACTGGGGATATGACGCCGCCTTTGCGTTGGCGGTTGGGTGTTGCTGATGGGGTGGCGCTGGTTGTGCTGCTTGTTGACCAGCTGACCAAGCTTGCGGTTCGTGCCGTGGGCGACGCTTTGCATGTGACCGTCATCCCCGGTGTCATTGACTTTATGTTTGTCCGCAATATCGGTGCTGCCTTTAGTATGGGCGAGGGGCATGGCATCGCGTTTGCCGTGCTGGCGTTGGCGGTCATTATCGCTATTGCCGTGTACCTCGTTCGTGCACCCAAGCTCGCCCATCTTGAGGTCGTGGGCATGGCGATGGTTGCGGGCGGTGCTATTGGCAACGCTATCGATCGTTTGGCCTTTGGCTTCGTGACCGATTTTATTGCCACCACCTTCATCGACTTCCCCGTCTTCAATGTTGCCGATATCGGCATTACCTTGGGCGTCGTGCTCGCCCTCTTCGGATACATGTTCTTGAGCCCCGCTGCCCGTGAGGTCGATGCGACCGCCGAGCTTAACGCCCGTGACGAGGCCCGCGCTAAGCGTAAGGCCCAGCAACGCGGGGAGCGTGCCCGCAAGATTCGCGAAAGGAACGAGCGCTAATGGCCGACATCCATATTCTTGTTGCCGACGATGCCGCCGGTCAGCGTCTTGACGCTTATCTGGGCGCCAATGACGGTTGCCCTACGCGTTCTGCCTGTGCGCATCTGATCGAGGGAGGTGCTGTTGCCGTCAATGGCGAGACCTGCCTGTCTAAAAAGTACGCCGTGCGAGCCGGCGATCGTATTTCGGTCGACCTGCCCGAGCCGCACGATCCGACCGATGTGATTCCCGAGGCCATCCCGCTCGACATTCGCTATGAGGACGATTATCTCATTGTGCTCTCCAAGCAGCGCGGCCTGGTGTGCCATCCTGCGCATGGTCATGAGAGCGGTACGCTCGCGAATGCCCTGGTCTATCACTGCGGTATCGACCATCTGGGCACCGTGCAGGGCGAGGACCGCCCCGGCATCGTGCATCGCCTGGATCGCGATACCTCGGGCCTTATGCTCGCGGCAAAAGACGACGACACCCAGCGCGCGCTCCAAAATCTCATCCGCACGCGTACGCTCGACCGTCGCTATATCACACTTGTTCACGGGCACATCGCCATGGACGAGGGCACCATCAACACCGGCATTGCCCGATGGACGCGCGACCGTGTCAAGATGGCGGTTTCGGACGATCCTTTCGCGCGCCAGGCCATTACGACCTTTAAGGTCCTCGAGCGCTTTGATTCCACGCGATTTGACGACGGCTATACGCTCGTCGAGTGCCACCTGTTTACGGGCCGTACGCATCAGATTCGCGTACACATGCGTCATATCAACCACGCCTGCGTGGGCGATCCACTCTACGGCAAGTGCGATGCACGCGCCGATCAGGGTCTGACCAGGCAATTCCTTCATTCCTGGCGCGTCGCATTCGACCATCCCGTGACGGGCGAGCGCATCGAATGCCGCGACGAGCTGCCGTGGGATCTCGCTGCGGTTCTTGACGACCTGGCCCCGCGCTCGCTTGGTCGCACCGCCGCCGGCGACGACATCGTCCCGCAGCTTGGCCTGCTCGAAGCCTAGCCGGTATTAGGTGGTTTCTTGAACTCGGTAAGCCTGCGGTAAGATATACGATTGTTTACGTAACGCGTTCCTGGGAGCCTGCATGCTCGCCTTTTTACAAACCAACACGCCCATCGTGATCTTCAACCAGATTGTCGTCACGCTGCTCACGGTCTGCTTTCTGTACCAGGTGGTCTTCTTTGTCATCGGCGCTCTTCGTGGCGAGGTCGCGCCTCCCAAGGCCAAAAAACTCCACCGCTATGCCTTCTTTATTGCGGCGCATAACGAGGAGGCCGTGATCGCCAACCTCGTTCGCTCCATCAAGGATCAGGACTATCCGTCCGAGCTCATTGAGGTCTTTGTCGTTGCCGACGCTTGCACCGACAATACCGCGCAGCTCGCGCGCGAGGCCGGTGCCATTGTTTACGAGCGCAATGACCTGGCCCGCAAGGGCAAGAGCTGGGTCATGGACTATGGTTTCGATCGCATTCTCAACGAGTATCCCGATACGTTTGAGGGCTACTTTATCTTCGATGCCGACAACGTTATCTCCCGCGATTACGTCTCCAAGATGAATGATGCCTTTGACCAGGGCTTCCATGTGGTCACGAGCTATCGTAACTCTAAGAACTTTGGCAGCTCGTGGATTTCGTCTGCCAACGCCACCTGGTATCTGCGTGAGGCCCGCTTCCTCAACAACGCGCGTAATATCTGCAAGACGTCCTGCGCTGTCTCGGGTCTGTCTCTTATACACATCTGACGCTGCCGACGACTAG
>USEK01000171.1 GCA_900553705.1 uncultured Collinsella sp. | reverse complement strand
GTGGTAACGCCCATCATCATCGCGCCACACCTTGGGGTCACGCACGTGGCAGGTCAAATCCTCGGGATAATCATCGGACGCCAGCACCACGCGCTTTTGGCTGAACTCCCGACCGGCAAGGCCATCAACGCTCTCGACATAAACAGTATCGGCGCGACGGCCGGTATTGACGTAGTCGTACGTGCCGTCCGCATCGGAAAGCTTAACGTTGCCCGTATAGAGCACGCGAATGCGGCCGTCCTCGGCAAGCGCGGAGCCTGAATACACGCCATGGCAATCGAACGGCTCGTCGGGCAGCAGCGGGGCGCCAACATATTCCCAGTTCATAAGGTCACGGCTTGTGGCATGGCCCCACATCTTTACGCCACCGTTCACATCAAACGGGGCATACTGGAAGTACGCGTGAAACACGCCGCCCGCTTGGCAAAGACCGTTGGGGTCGTTGAGCCAGCCCGCCGGCGGCATAATATGGAAGCGCTGGCCATACGCGCCATGACCGCACTCAGAGGCGGCAGCGTCAACAGCGGCAACCAGCTTTGCAAGGTCGCGACCAAGTGCATTAGACATATCAAAGTCCTAACGGATCGAAAGTAACAAAGCACCAGAGATCGGCACCAGATGCGGGGAACACCCGCGAGCATACAGCCCGCGGGCATTCCCTTAATCAAAAGCTCTTAGGCCTGCTCGGAAGCCTTGGGCTCGTCCTTGTACAGGACAAACGAGACGGCAAAGGAAACCAGCGCGGCGACCGCAAACATGATCGCGTACTGCACGGGCTGGGCCAGGCACAGCAGGATACCGAAGATTCCGGTAACGCCCGTGCCGGAGGCAGCCAGCGAAGTGAGCGCGCAGACCAGGGCACCGCAGCCACCACCGATGCAGCCGGCGATGAAGGGCTTAAAGAAGCGCAGGTTCACACCGAAGATGGCAGGCTCGGTAATGCCCATGAAGGCGGACAGGGCCGAAGGAAGCGCCAGGCCCTTGATCTTGGCATCGCGGGTCTTAAAGGCAACCGCTAGTGCGGCGCCACCCTGGGCGATGTTGGCGGCACTGGCGATGGGCAGCCAATAGGTCACGCCGTACTGGGCGAGCTGGCCAAGGTCGATGGCGGTGTACATCTGGTGGATACCGGTAACGACCGTGGGGGCATAGAACAGGCCGACAATAAAGGAACCGATGCCGAAGGGCAAGGTGAGCAGGGCCTGGATCAGACCGAGGATGGCGTTCTCGGCCCAGACAAAGATGGGGCCGACGGCAACGAGGGTCACGAGCACGGTCACGAACACCGAGACGAGCGGAGTCACAAAGAGGTCGAACATCTCGGGAACGATCTTGTGGAGGCGCTTCTCCAAGAAGGCGAGGATGGCGCAGGCGATGACGATCGGGATCACGTGGCCCTGATAGCCAACCCACTCAAAGCTGTACACGCCGGGAATGACGGTGACCATGGTCTGCACGCCCTCGGAGGCAACCGTATAGGCGCTCTGCAGCGAGGAGTTGATAAACGCACCGCCGACGACGGCGCCCAGATACGGGTTGGCGCCAAATGCCTTAGCGGCGGAGTAGCCGATCAGGATCTGCAGAATGCCAAAGGACGTGCCCGAGACCAGGTCGGCGATCTTGTAGATAAAGTTATTGGTGTCGAGCGCGATAAAGCCGTTGGAGGCCATAAAGTTAAGGGCGCTCATAATGCCCAGCAGCAGGCCCGAAGCCACGATGGCGGGGATGATGGGGACAAAGACGTCGCCGAGCACCTTAATGGCGCGCATAAAGATGTTCTGCTGCTGCGCCGCGGCCTCCTTGACCTCGGCCTTGGTGGCAGCCTCGACGCCGCCGAGCGCGATGAACTCCTCGTAGACCTTGTTGACGGTGCCAGTGCCAAAAATAATCTGGAGCTGGCCCTGGGCCTCAAAGACGCCCTTAGCGCCGTCGATATTCTCGAGGGCCTCCTTGTCAACCTTGGCGTTATCGGCAATCACCAGGCGCAAACGCGTGGCGCAATGCGCGGCAGAGACGACGTTGTCGGCGCCACCGATGTTGTCGAGCACCTCTTGGGCTGATTTGCGGTAGTCCATGACTTCCCTTTCCTCCAACGGGTGCATGTGCACCCGGCCATCTTTGACACTTACACTGTAATCGTTTTCAGTTTCATATATCTGTAATCGTTTTCATAATAGGGTGAACGGTAGGAATAAGCCGGCGAATGGTAGTTTTACGGCAAAAACAGGGGCCTCAGAGGCAGACAGACGTGCCCAGAGCCTAGACATTCATAAGCTGATGGCCGAGCTTGAGCGTCTTGAGACCGCGCTCCCCCTCCACGCCATCGAGCGTGTTGAGCAACATATTGGTCGCCTCGACGCCACTGGTCAGGTAGCCATAATGCACGGTGGGAATGCCGCCCGTCAGCGCGCGCAAAAATGCGTTGTCGCCGAAGCCGCTCACGCGACGCACGCCCTCGCCCATGCCACGCACCTCGTCAAGAGCGCGCAGGGCGCCGGCAGCCATAGTGTCGGTCGCGCACGCGATAAACGAAACATCGGGGGCATCGGCAAGCAGCTCGCGCGCAGCGCGATAGCCCGAGTCGAGCGTAAACGAGCCCAGGCGAATCAAGGCGGCATCGAGCGGGTTACCCGCGGCGCGCAAGCCGGCCTCAAAACCGCGACGGCGGTCATAACCGGCCGCGCGGTCCTCTTCGGTAACTCCGATGTAGGCGATCTTGCCATCCACCCGACCCACAAGCGCACGGCCGAGCTCAAAGGCAGCCTCGTAATCGTCGTGATAGACGCACGCCGCGCCCTCGACATGTTGGCCGATCAACACAATGGGCACACGGCACGACTCAATCGCGCGACGGTGCTCGTCGGTGATCATAGTTGCCACCAAAACAATGCCGTCAACCGGGTGGTTTTGGAATAAATCGAGGTATTCGAGCTCACGATCGGCCGCGTTGTCGGTGTTGGCAAGCAGCATCTGGTAGCCACGGCGACCGAGCACCTGACCAATGCCGGCGGTAATGCGGCTCACGGATTCCGAGTTGATCTTAGGTACGATGACGCCGATGAGCTTGGTGGAACCGGTGCGCAGCGCGCGAGCCTGGCTGGATCGCACGTATCCGGTCAGCTCGATTGCCTGCTTAATGCGCTCGGCCTTGTCCGCCGAGATATATCCACCGTTGAGGTAGCGCGAGACCGCGGCGCTCGAAACGCCCGCCAGCTCGGCCACATCTTTCATCTTTACCACGAGCACCCCTGTCATTGAAATCGCTTACACAATGATACCCAACCCATACCGGCAAATTGAGCAAATGGGGCGAGCCACATGGATCATTTCAACAGCCCAGGTCAAGCAAACGTCAGCGAGCGCGCAGCCGCCGTGGCGAGGTGCCGCGAAAGAGGAGCGACGCGTACTTCATGTACGCGAGCGACGGTTTGAGCGGCAGATCGCCCGGCAGATGCCCGCGCAGCGTCGAGCAGTCCGGCGTTCGTTAGAACGCCGGAACGAACAGGTATCATGGTGAAAGCGATTTCAACGACGGGGGTACTCCTGTCTCTTATACACATCTGACGCT
>USEK01000170.1 GCA_900553705.1 uncultured Collinsella sp. | reverse complement strand
TACACTCGACTAGTCGTCGGCAGCGTCAGATGTGTATAAGAGACAGCTCCTGACCCATGACATAGGCCGAAAGCTCGTCATAGATCTCGTGCGGCGTCGGCACGTGCGTGATGACCTGGCGGTCGTCCTCGAGCTCAAAGCCCTCGGCCTCGGGGTCCACGGCGGGCTGGGATGCAGCCTGGCCGTGGTCGTTGAGGAAGCCCGGCAGCTTGCCGTTGCGGGCAGCGTCCATAAAGTCCGAAGCCAGCGACTCCTCCAGAATCTCGGAGCAAGCGGCGACGCACTCGTCACAGATAAAGATGTTGGTCGGGCCCTTTACGAGGCGACGGACCTGGCCCTGCTCTTTTCCGCAGAAGGAGCAGCGGATAGGGTTGCCGTTCTCGTCAAAGTTGTCCTGCATGTTTCCTGCCATCCTAGGCATCCTTCGCGGCGAGATCGCGCGAGGTGACGATACGGTCAATCAAGCCGTAGTCGAGGGCCTCGGCAGCGGTCAGGTAGTTGTCGCGCTCTGTATCGGCCTGGACCTTCTCGATGGGCTGGCTCGAGGCGTCGGACAGGATCTGGTTGAGCTCGCGACGGGTCTTCTTGATCTCCTCGGCAACGATCTCAATCTCGGTCTGCTGACCCTGGGCACCGCCGCTGGGCTGGTGAATCATGACCTTGGAGTGCGGCAGGCAGAAGCGCTTGCCCTTGGCGCCGGCCGAAAGCAGCACAGCGGCCATAGACGCGGCCATGCCGACGCAAATGGTGGAGACCTGCGGCTTAATGAAGTTCATGGTGTCAAGAATCGCCAGGCCGGAGTAGACCTCGCCACCGGGCGAATTGATGTAGAGCGAGATATCCTTCTCGGCATCCTGGCTCTCAAGATGCAGCAGCTGGGCAACGACCAGGTTGGCGCTGACGGAGTTGATCTCCTCGCCCAAGAAGATGATGCGGTCGTTGAGCAGGCGCGAATAGATATCGTAGCTGCGCTCGCCGCGCGGCGTCTGCTCGATAACGTATGGCACGAGGGCGGAATCGAACTTAGCGATCATACGCATCTCCATTTCTCTCTTGCGGACCAAATTGGTTCTAGATAAACGTACGGTGCCCGCATGCTATGCATTGGCTGGCACCGTACGAAGCAACCGGATAACCGGTGTATAACTTTACCCCATCACGGGCGCACGCATGCGCTCGCGGGCAAGGTGGCGAGAATTACTCGGCGTCCTTGGCGGTCTCGTCGACCTCGGTCACCTTGGCGTTCTCGACCAGGTGGTCGACGGCCTTGGAGCGACGGATGGACTCGCGGACAGCAGGCATGCGGCCATCGGCGATGAACTCGGCCTTGGAAGCCTCGACGTCCTTGACGCCGGCCTTCTCGAACTCCGCGTTGACGTCGTCCTCGGTGACCTCGATCTTGAGCTCACGGGCGAGGGCGTCCAGAGCCAGGGACTCGCGGGCAACGTCGTTGGCCTGCTTGTGCAGGTCGCCGATGAACTGCTCCATGGTCAGGCCGGAAGCGGGCAGCCAGGTGTCGAGCGTCATGCCGCGGGCAGCGAGGTTGGACAGGAAGTTCTGGCCAAGCTCCTCAAAGACGGACTGCTCGTAGTCGGCGTCCATCTCGTCGAGCTGCAGGCGCTCGGCGAGAGCGGAGACGCAACGGTTCTCCTTCTCGGCCGGCAGGCGGGAAGCCTTGTCCTGCTCGATCTCGATCTTGATGGCGTCGCGCATGGCATCGATGCTGTCGAAGCCGAAGTCGGACTTGACGAGCTCGTCGGTGAGCTCGGGGGTGTTGCGGACCTTGATGCCCTTGACGGTGACCTCGACGGTGTGGGTCTCGGCCTCCTCGCCCTCCTCGACCTCGTCGGTCCAGGTGACGGTCTTGACGTCGTCAACGTTAGCGCCGATCAGAGCCTCGTTGAACTCGGCGGGGTTGCTGTCGCTACCGGCGATGAGCATGCGGCCCTCGGCGGCGAAGTTGTCGGCGTTCTCGACGGCCTTGAGGTCGACGGTCACATAGTCGTCAGCCTCGACGGCGCGACCCTCGACGTCCTCGAAGGTGGCACGGTAGTTGAGAAGCATCTCGACCTGGTTGTTGATCTCGGACTCGGTGACCTCCGCAGGGGGCATCTCGATCTCGACAGCGTCGAAGGAGGAGAGCTCAGCGGCGGGACGCAGGGAGAACTCAACGGTGTAGGTGTAGTCCTCGTGATCCTTGGCGAGGTCGAGCTCCTTGTAGTCACCGTTCTTGGTGGGGACGATGTCCAGCTCGTTGAGGACGGCGGGCTCGTTGGCGGCGATCAGGTCGTTGGTGGCCTGAGCGAGGGTAGCCTCGGCGCCAAGAGCGGAGTCGATGACCGGACGGGGAGCCTTACCGGCACGGAAGCCCGGGAAGCGGTACTTCTTGGCGGTGTCCTTGTAGGCCTTCTTGATCGCGGCGTCGACGTCGGCGGCCGGGATGGTGACCGTAGCGGTGAGCTTGGCGTCCTTGACGTCAGAAGCGGTGATGTTCAACACGTTCCTCCTCATACTGCCCAGCTTATCTGAGGTGCTGGTACCTTTATGCAACAAAGAGTCGCGACGGCCGAAGCCGACGCAGATGCGTTGGTGCGGGCGAAAGGACTCGAACCTTCACGGGAATCCCACCAGAACCTAAATCTGGCGCGTCTACCAATTCCGCCACGCCCGCATGAGCGCACAGACTAGGAATGATAGCAGATACGAACGGCAAGCGCACGCACACCTTTTACAGGCTCACGACCTCACCACGAGTGCAAAAGGCGGGGCGAGTTACCCCACCCCGCCAATTACGACTTGCTCGCTGACCCGCTACTCCCCCAGCAGCGCTTTCTCGGGCGTGATGGGCAGTGAGCGAACCTGGTGGCCGGTGGCGTGTGCGACGGCCGAGGCCACGGCGGCGAGCGGCGTGTTGATGACGACCTCGCCGATCGACTTGGCGCCAAACGGACCCGTCGGCTCGTAGCTCGGCTCAAAGGCCACGCGAATGCTGCCGATATCCAGGCGCGTGGGCAGCTTATAGCTCATAAAGTTGCCGGTGCGCAGGCGGCCGCGGTCGTCATGCTCGACGATCTCGTAGAGCGCGTGGCCGATTCCCTGGGCAATGCCGCCCTCGGCCTGGACGCGCGCGAGCGCCTCATTGATCACGGTGCCGCAGTCCACAGCCGCCGCGTAATCCACCACGGTCACCTTACCGGTGGCCTTGTCGACCTCGACCTCGGCAATGCCGGCCATAAACGGCGGAGGCGAAACGGGCAGGCAGGCAGAGGCATGCGAGGTGAGCGCGTCGCCGCCTGCGATGTTCTTGACGCACAGGTTTGCAAAGTCGCGCAGCGTGAGATAGCGGTTCTGCTCGCGCGCGGCACGCTCGTCGGACAGGCGCACGTACTGGCCATCAAAGACCACATCGACAGCGTCAACGTCCCACATCTGGGCGGCCTTGGCGCAGATCTTCTCGCGCAGCTCGGTCGCGGCGTTCTTGGCGGCAAGGCCCGTCACGTAGGTACCGGAGCTCGCGTACGAGCCGGCGTCGAAGGGCGATACATCGGTATCCACGCCACGAACCACAATGAGAG
>USEK01000169.1 GCA_900553705.1 uncultured Collinsella sp. | reverse complement strand
TTCCTCTACGTCTCGTGGGCTCGGAGATGTGTATAAGAGACAGGTGCTGCGCGGTTTCATGCAGAAAAAGGAGGCCGACCATGCCGTTTGATGTACACGGTGCGCTGCTTGTGGCCGTTGTGGCGGGCGTGACAGCGATGATCCGGTTCCTGCCGTTTGTGGTGTTCGGCGGCGGGCGGCCCACGCCGAAATTTGTGGTGTATCTGGCCGGGGTGCTGCCCTGCGCCATCATGGCGATGCTCGTCGTCTACTGCCTGCGCGGCGTGGACCTGCGCGGCCCCACCCACGGCCTGCCGGAGCTGCTTGCCGGGGCCGCCGTGGTGGGGCTGCACCTGTGGAAGAAGAACACGCTGCTCAGCATCGCCGTGGGCACCGCCCTGTATATGGTGCTGGTGCAGGCGGTGTTTGTGTAACCTCCCAAAAGCCTTCCCCCTTGGGGCTGCGCCCGCAGGCGCGTGTCGGAGCGCAACCGCCGAAGGCGGCTCTTAGCGCGTAGACTGAAGGTGGCCCCGCAGGGCCGGATGAGGGGCGAGTTCGCCGCGATTGCCCGTTCCCGGGTTGCCGTGGCACACCTGCCCTCATCAGTCAGCGGGCGGGGCCGCTGACAGCTTCCCCCAAGGGGGAAGCCTTATTTGTTTGTGTAGCAGCTCATCTTCGCGCTGCTTCCGCCCCTGACCTGCCCATTGCCGTGCACAATATATTTATACGTACACAGCTCGGCCAGCCCCATGGGGCCGCGGGCGTGGAGCTTCTGGGTGCTGATGCCCATCTCGCAGCCAAGGCCGAACTCGCCGCCGTCGGTGAAGCGCGTGCTGGCGTTGGCATACACGGCCGAGGCATCGACCGCGTCCAGGAAGCGCTCGCAAGCATCCGTGTCCTCGGCAACGATGGCCTCGGAGTGCATGGTGCCGTAGCGGTTGATGTGCGCGATGGCTTCGTCCTCGTTCGCCACGACCTTCACGCTCATCTCGAGCGCCAGATACTCGCGGCCCCAGTCCTCCTCAGTCGCGGCGACGTAGTCATCGCCCTCCACAAGCCCGGCATCGGCGCATGCGGCGCAGGTTGCCTCGTCGCCGTGAATCAGCACGCCGTGGTCATGCAGCACGGTCACGACCGCGGGCAAAAACGCATCGGCCACAGCACGGTCGACCAGCAGCGACTCGGCGGCATTGCACACGCCTACGCGCTGGGTCTTGGCATTAACGATAATGTTGAGCGCCTTATCAAAGTCGGCGGATTCATGCACGTAGATGTGGCAGTTGCCTGTGCCCGTCTCGATCACCGGCACAAGCGACTCGCGCACGCAGCGCTGGATCAGGCCCGCACCGCCACGCGGAATGAGCACATCGACAATACCGCGGAGCTTCATGAGCTCGCCGGTGGCCTCGCGGTCGGTGGACTCGATCATCGACACGGCCTCGCGCGGGAAGCCCTTGGCCTCGAGCGCATCGGCCAGCAGCTCGGCGATCATGGCACACGAGTGATAGGCCAGCGAGCCGCCGCGTAGAATGCAGGCGTTGCCGGTACGGATGCAGGTGCCTGCGGCGTCGGCCGTCACGTTGGGGCGCGCCTCGTAGACCATGGCGACCAGGCCCAACGGCACGCTCACGCGGGTCAGGTCCACACCGCTCGCAAGCACGCGGTGGTCGAGCACGCGGCCGACGGGATCGGGCAGCTCGGCGAGCTTCTCCAAACCGGCGGCCATGCCCTCGACGCGCTCGGGCGTCAGCAGCAGACGATCGAGCAATCCGACCGAGGTGCCCGCATCACGCGCAGCGGACATATCGAGCTCGTTGGCGGCGACGATGGAGTCGATACCGTTGCGCAGTGCTGCGGCCATGGCGCGCACGGCCTCCTGGCGCTGCTCGTCGCTCGCCGTGGCAAGCGAGGCCGACGCTGCCTTAGCGGCAACGGCAAGATCGTGGACATACGTGGCTATATCGACCGACATGGACGGCCCTTTCTCCTAGAAGTTTGCAACCATGGTAGCCGATTTGCGCATGGCCTCGCCCGCGGCGGTAGAATTGGTCAACCCGAAACACCGCAACGAATGGAAGCATCACATGGCGCTCATCACTTCGTACCACGTCCCCGGCCTGTATGTCGAGGACCACAGCATCGACGTCCCCCTCGACTGGCGCGGCCTGGAGCCAATGCTCCTGGCCGTCGGCAGCACCATGCGCCGCGGCGCCATGCCGGCACCCATCGCCGGCGCGCCCGAGAGCATCAAGCTCTTCTACCGCGTGGTCTGCGCCCCCGACCGCATCAACGACGATCTACCGCTCCTCCTCTTTTTGCAAGGCGGCCCCGGCGGCGAGAGCCCGCGTCCGCTGTCGCCTACAAGCGATGGCTGGATCGAGGAGGCCGTCAAGCATTTCCGCGTCGTGCTGCCCGACCAGCGCGGCACCGGACGCAGTAGCTGCGTGGACGGACGCACGATTGCCACCTTGGGCGATCGCGCCGAGGCAGCCGGCGCCGATGCGGCCCGCTCGCAGGCGGACTTCCTCAAGCGCCATCTCGCCAGCTCCATCGTGCGCGATTTTGAGTACCTGCGCCTGGTGGGCTTTGGCGGCAAGCCCTGGGTCACACTCGGGCAGAGCTACGGCGGCTTTTTGACGCTGAGCTATCTGTCGCTCTTCCCCGAGGCCGTAGCGGCAAGCTTTACCTGTGGCGGCATTCCGCACGTGCCGGCGAGCGCCAGCGAGGTCTACGCGCACACCTTCCCGCGCATGGCCGCCAAGACTCAGCAGTATTACGACCGCTACCCCGCCGACGTCGAGCGCGTGGCGGCTCTTGCCGATGCGCTCGAGGCTCAGAAGCCCGTGCTGCCCGACGGCTCGCCGATGACGGTCGAGCGCCTGCAGCTCATGGGCAGCGACTTTGGCATGAAGCCGAGCTTTGAGCGCATGCATTGGATTATCGATCACGCGTTTGTTGATGGCGACGGTACGCTGAGCTGCGGCTCCTCGGTATCCGATAGCTTTTTGATGCGCGCCTTTGAGCGCACCAACACGCACACGAATCCGCTGTACTGGACGCTGCAGGAGTTCATCTACGCCGATGGCGACACCATGCCCATTCGCTGGGCCGCGGCAGAAGAGAAGGCACACCGCGCCGAGTTCGACACGCTCGCGCGCCCGCTCATGTTTACCGGCGAGGCCATGTTCCCGTGGATGTTCGAGCAGATGCCCGAGCTTAAGCCGTTTAAACCCGCCATGGACCTGCTGATGGAAGACACCAGCTGGGACAAGATCTACGACCCGCAACGCCTGGCCTGCAACGAGGTGCCGCTCCAGGCCGCGGTGTATTTCGACGACATGTACGTCGATTCGGGCCTGCAGCTCGATACGCTCAGCCGCGTGGGCAACTCGCATGCCTGGGTGACGAACGAGTTCGAGCACGACGGCCTGCACGGCAGCGTGGTGTTCAAATGCCTCTTCGACGAAGCCCTCAACCGAGGAGACCTGCGCCGGATCTTCTAGCAAAGGAGTGTCCCCACCTGCCGGCAGAGACGATATGAGCAGGACATAAAACATTGAGAGCCCCTGCTGCATGAAAGACCGCGGATTAGGCCGACAATGGTG
>USEK01000168.1 GCA_900553705.1 uncultured Collinsella sp. | reverse complement strand
CCGCAGGAAGCTTGGATACGCCTAGGCGCGGTCCAAGAAATCGTCCGCACCCCCACTGGCCCATAAACGGCCAAAACAGACCGTATTCCACCGCAACTTTTTTGGCAGAGGAGAGTCTATGCTTCAAGTCATCATTTCGCCCGACAAGCAAATGCGCGCGGCCCAAGATGCTTTTGAAGTCCTGGGCATTCCACCCTTTGTGCACGAGACGGCTCGCCTCCACCGCGCACTGCTAGATATCGAACGGAAAGAAGGCAGCGGCGGCCTGCAGGCGCTATGGAACGTGAGTGACAAACTGCTGGGGCCTTGTCTCAACACCCTGCATGAGTTCGTGCCCATCCTGAAAAACGGCGATCTCAACAATCCCGCGCTCGCCCGTCACCTCTCCCCTGCCGTCATGTCCTATCACGGCATTCAATACCAGAGCATGGCGCCCGAGGTGATGGATTCCGCGCAGCTCACATGGCTGCAAGACCATCTATGGATCCTCTCCGGCCTCTACGGGTGCGTTCGTCCCTTTCATGCCGTCGAACCGTATCGGTTGGAAATGGGCGCGAAGCTCGCCGTTGACGATGCCCGAGACCTCTACGCGTTTTGGAGCGACAAGCTCGCGCGGACTATCGCCCCGGCAGGCTCAAACACCACGATCGTCAACCTCGCCAGCGTAGAGTATGCCAAAGCCGTTCTGCCCCACCTCGCGGACGACGCCACGGCCGTCACATGCCTCTTTGGCGAGGGCATCCGCAACGGGAAGCCCATCCAACGGTCGACCGCCAGCAAAAAGGCGCGCGGCTCCATGGTGCGGTGGATGGCAGAAAACAAGCTCGAGGATGCAAGCGAACTTACCGCATTCAACATCGGCTATCGGCACATCCCCGAGCTTTCAGACAAAAACACCCTGGTTTTCATGAACGCGCAGGCACAATAGGCCCGCCGTTTCCAAACACCCCATTACTCCGCCAAGCCATCGGCCTTTGCAATCTCGCTCGTCGAGCCATCTTGGTAGGTAATCTTAACGTGCCCTACGTCGGATACCGCAACGCCCGACGGAGGTTCCAGACGCCATTCCGTCAGGGCGATATCCATGGTCGTGGGCGCATCTCCTTGATCTTTGAGCTTCACCGTGAGCGTTTTGAGCGCCGCGTCAAACGTCACGCATTCGATTTCTTCACCTGGAATGGACCCACCACTCAGTTGCAACTGCACAAACTCATCGCGCGGGTACCAATAATCGCCCGGAACGGCGAGCGTATTGGCATTACCGCCAGTACTCCTCACCGTCATAATCGGTAGGCTGTCATCAGCCTCGAACTCCCATGCAGCGCCGCCGCGACCACCAAACGTCCAGATACAAAAGGCAATCACCAGCACGGCAAGCACCGCAAAACCGATCGCGACAAGGCCATGATGCGCACGGCCCTCCTCGGCCGATACGTCCCATTGTGTCTCTCGATATAGATGCTTGTCTTCCATGTACGCCTCCCCACGGGCACGCTTGTTAGGCCAATCGTACCCATTCAGGCTATACTTGAGCCCATGACATAACGGGGAGCTTGCAGGACAAGACGGCAGGCTGAGACTGGGCGCGCCCGCCCTGACCCGCAAACCTGATATGGGTAATGCCAACGAAGGGAGCCGTGCCAATGAGCACACAGACCGAGCCCAAGCTCGTCACGCAAATCGACTTCGCCCGCGCCGGGCAGATCACACCGCAGATGAAGGAAGTCGCCGAGCGCGAGCATCGCGACCCCGAGTACATTCGCGAACGCGTGGCCGACGGCCGCATCGCCATCCCCGCCAACATCGTGCATATCAAAAAGGGCATGCGTGCCTTTGGCGTCGGCGAGGGCCTGTCCACCAAGGTCAACGTGAACTTGGGCATCTCGGGCGACAAGGCCGACGCCGCTGAGGAATGGAAGAAGGTCAAGATCGCCGAGGACTTTGGCGCCGACGCCATCATGGACCTCTCCAACTCGGGCAAGACGCGCCAGTTCCGCCAGCAGCTCATCGACGAGACGCCGCTCATGGTAGGCACCGTCCCCATGTACGATGCCATCGGCTACATGGAAAAGCCGCTGGTCAAGCTGACCAAGGACGACCTGTTCGAAGTCGTGCGCGCGCATGCCGAGGACGGCGTGGACTTTATGACCATCCACTGCGGCATAAACAAGTCGGTCACCAAGACCTTTAAGGAGACCGGCCGCCTGATGAACATCGTGAGCCGTGGCGGCTCACTGCTGTTTGGCTGGATGGAGGTCACCGGTAACGAGAACCCATTCTATGAGTTCTACGACGAGTTGCTCGAGATTTGCCACGAGTACGACGTGACGATTTCGCTCGGCGACTCCTGCCGCCCGGGCTGCCTCTACGACTCCAACGACGCCACCGAGACCGCTGAGATGATCGAGCTGGGCAAGCTGTGCAAGCGCGCTTGGGCCGCCGGCGTCCAGGTCATGGTCGAGGGCCCGGGTCACATGGCGCTCGACGAGATCGCCGCCAACATGAAACTGCAGAAGCGCCTGTGCCACAATGCTCCGTTCTATGTGCTCGGGCCGCTGGTGACCGATATCGGCGTGGGTTACGACCACATCACCGCCGCCATCGGCGGCGCCATCTCCGCCAGTTCCGGTGCCGACTTCCTGTGCTACGTGACACCGGCAGAGCACCTATGCCTGCCCAACGCCCAGGATGTGCTCGACGGCCTCATGGCCACCAAGATCGCCGCACACGCCGCCGACATCGCCAAAAAGGTGCCCCACGCCCGCGACATGGACGACAAGATGGGCCAGGCACGCCGCAAGCTTGACTGGGACGCCATGTGGGAGTGCGCGCTCGACCCGGTTACGGGCAAGAAGCGCTACGAGGAGTCCCCCGCCGCCACCGAGGGCACTTGCACCATGTGTGGCAAGATGTGCGCCGTCCGCACCGTCAACAAGATCTTCGAGGGCACCACGATCGACCTCGGCATGGAGGACTAGCCTGTCGCCGCGGCCGCTTCTGTCGGCGAGCTGGTGCCTGTCAATTGTTGACGTGTGAACATTTGCTTGCATTTGCGTAAAGATTGCATCGCCCGCCCGGGTTCGACATAGAGTCGGCCCGGGCATCTTTATAATGCTGGCTTAAAGACCCATTTGATTCCGACCGAACAAGGGAGCGAACATGGATCGTAGTAAGGTACCTGCCGTCCTGTCCATCGCGGGATCCGATTCCAGCGGCGGCGCCGGCATTCAGGCCGACATCAAGACCATCACGGCGCACCGCCTGTATGCCGAGACGGCCATCACCGCCATCACAGCGCAAAACACGCTGGGCGTCACCGCCGTACAGGATATCTCGCCAGATATCGTAGCCGCGCAAATTGACGCCGTTTTTGACGATATCCGCCCGAGCGCCGTCAAGATCGGCATGGTTTCTTCTGTCGAGATTATCGAAGTCATCGCCGACCGCTTGAGCGCCTGGAACGCAACGAACGTGGTCGTCGACCCCGTCATGGTCGCCACCTCGGGCGCGCGGCTGATTGCCGAAGATGCCGCCGAGGCGCTCACCCGCCGCCTGTTCCCGCTGGCGACGGTTATCACGCCCAATATTCCCG
>USEK01000167.1 GCA_900553705.1 uncultured Collinsella sp. | reverse complement strand
CGGTCTTTCATGCAGCAGGGGCTCTCAATGTTTTTATGTCCTGCTCATATCGTCTGGTAGGTAGAATTACCCATAAGGTAAGTATGTTTCTGAGTTATTTCGTGTTGACCCGTCTGAGCGCTATAGGGTATAACTCTACTCAACCGCTAGGGATTTTATTGAGAAAGGTGTTCTCCCATGAGCAAGAACCTCTCCCAGCAGGTCGTTCTCGACCGCCGCGGCTTCGTTGCCGCCACCTTCGCAACCGTCGCCGGCCTTGGTCTTGCCGGCTGCTCTGACACCAGCGCCGAGGCCGACAAGGGTTCCGCCGCCGGCTCTTCCAAGGGCTCCGAGGATACCGAAGTTTCCGCCACGCTCGACGCTAAGGCATTCGACAAGCTCGTCGACAACGGCCCCATGGCCGATGACGACGCCATCGCCGCCAGCACCTGGGCGACGGCCGTCAAGGACGCCGGCGTCTTTAAGATCGGTGGCGTTCAGACCTCCACGCTCTTCTCCCTCCTCAACGAGAAAGACGGTCAGACCCGCGGCTTCGATGCCGGTATCGCGCAGCTCCTGTCTAACTACATTCTGGGCGAGAACAAGGTCGAGATCACCCAGGTGACCTCGGACACGCGCGAGTCCGTCCTGCAGAACGGCCAGGTCGACGCCGTCTTTGCCACCTACACCATCACTGACGAGCGCAAGAAGCTCGTCTCCTTTGCCGGTCCCTACTACTACACCCAGCAGGCTATCCTGGTGCTCGCCGATAACGACGACATCAAGAGCGTCGACGACCTTGCCGACAAGAACGTCGCCGTCCAGTCCGGCTCCAACGGCCCCGCCATCCTGGAGGAGTTCGCCCCCAAGGCCAGCCAGCAGGAGTTCAAGACCGATGAGGAGGCCCGCCAGGCACTTCAGCAGGGCCGCGTTGACGCCTACGTCATCGATAACAACATGCAGCAGAGCGCCCTGGTCCGCGAGCCCGGTAAGTACAAGATCGCCGGCAAGCCCTTCGGCAGCAAGGAGCCCTATGGCATTGGCCTACCGCTCGATTCCGACGGCGTCGCCTTTGTCAACGACTTCCTTAAGAAGATCGAGGACGACGGCACCTGGACTGAGCTGTGGCAGATCTGCATCGGCGACCGTACGGGCGACACCAATGTTCCCGAGCTGCCCGAGGTCGGCGCCTAAGCTCGCAAGCATGGCATCAGCCGCTGCGAAACCATATGGAAACGCACGAGGTGCTTTATTGCGATAAACTGTTTCCTCACTGAGTTGTCGGGGCTTCCGTACACACGGGAGCCCCTTTCCTTACCGGCGGGAGGTCCGCATGAGTCTCTCCGAGCTCTGGTCGCTCTATGGCCAGAACTATATCGACGCGCTGCTAGCAACCTGGGGCATGACGCTTGAGTCGTTTGCCATCGCCATGGTGCTGGCCGTCGCCGTCACCGTGATGCGCGTGTCGCCGCTCAAGCCGCTGCGCGTCTTTGGCGACCTGTATGTTCAGGTCTTCCGTAACATCCCCGGCATCGCACTGCTCATTATCGTCGTCTATGCGCTGCCGCCGCTCAAGGTCGTCCTGCCCTACCGCACCTGCGTTATCGTCGCCACGGTACTCATGGGTTCTGCCTTTGGCTCCGAAAACTTTATGAGTGGCATCAACACCGTTGGCGTCGGTCAGGTCGAAGCCGCACGTTCGCTGGGCATGAGCTTCAGCCGCATCCTCGCCAAGATCGTGATTCCGCAGGCACTGCGCTCGAGTGTGCTGCCCATGACCAACCTCTTTATCGCCGTCATGCTTACCACCGCGCTCGGCAGCCAGGTGCCGCTTAAGCCGCAAGAGCTCACCGGCGTGGTGAGCTATATCAACACGCGCTCGCTCGGCGGCGTCGCCGCGTTCTTTATCTCGGCGCTCGGCTACCTGGGCACGGCCTTTGTGGTGAGCCACATTGGCAACTACATCGATAAGAAGGTGAGGATCCTCCGATGAGCAAGCACTCAACCTCCGCGCTCACCATGCGCGATGCGCTCTACGAGGCTCCCGGCCCCAAGATGCGCGCCAAGATTCGCATCGGCACCGCCATCTCGCTTGTTGCCGTCGCCGCGCTCGTCGTCCTCGTGTTGCAGCGCTTTTATGTGACCGGTCAGCTTTCGGTCCACTATTGGTATTTCTTTACGCACCTCACCACCTGGAAGTTCCTGCTTGCCGGCTTTGAGGGCACCGTTAAAGTCGCACTCACCGCTGGCGCCATTGCGCTGGCACTGGGCTTAGCCCTTATGCTCGGCCGCACCAGCGGCATCAAGCCGTTGCAGCTGGTTTGCCGCGTGCTCACCGATTTCTTCCGCGGCGTGCCGAGCCTGCTGTTCATCTACTTCTTCTTTTTGGTGCTGCCCCAGTACAAGATCGCGCTGCCATCTTTTTGGATGCTCACGCTTCCCGTCGCGCTCGCTGCCGCCGGCGTACTCGCCGAGATCTTCCGTGCCGGCGTCAACGCCGTGCCGCGCGGCCAGGTCGAAGCCGCCCAGGCACTCGGTCTCTCCAAAGCTAAAATCACCTTTAAAATCGTGTTGCCGCAGGCTATTCGGTTTATCATTCCGTCGTTGATTTCGCAGCTTGTGGTCGTAGTCAAAGACACCACCGTCGCCTATGTGGTGAGCTACCCCGACCTCATGCAAAACGCCCGCGTGCTCATTACCAACTACGACGCCCTCGTGTCGGTCTACCTGGTAATCGCGGTCATCTACATCCTCATCAACGTCGCAATTAACAAGGCCGCTGTCTACGTTTCGCACAAGACCGGCGCGACCATCATCCGCTAACGCTTTACCATTTCGAGTCATAAGGAGCCGAGCACCATGGCACAGAGCACCTCTTCCACCGGCAATCAGCCGCTGATCGAGCTCAGACACGTCGATAAGCACTATGGCGATCTACACGTCCTCAACGACATCAATCTCTCGGTCGACCGCGGCGAGGTCGTCGTTGTGATCGGCCCCTCGGGCTCGGGCAAGTCGACCATGTGCCGCACCATCAACCGCTTAGAAACCATCGACTCGGGCGAAATCCTCATCGAGGGCGAGCCCCTGCCGCAGGAAGGCAAGGATCTTGCCCGCATGCGCGCCGAGCTGGGCATGGTGTTTCAGCAGTTCAACCTGTTCGCACATATGACCGTCCTGCAGAACGTCATGCTGGGACCGGTCGATGTGCTGGGCGTCTCCAAGGACGAAGCCCGTGAGCGCGCCATGGACCTGCTGGGCCGCGTGGGCGTGGCCGAGCAGGCCGATAAGGTGCCCGCACAGCTCTCGGGCGGCCAGCAACAGCGCGTAGCCATCGCCCGCTCGCTTGCCATGCAACCCAAGGCCATGCTCTTTGACGAGCCCACGAGTGCCCTCGATCCCGAGATGATCAACGAGGTGCTCGAGGTCATGGTCCGTCTGGCCCAGCAGGGCATGACGATGATCGTCATCACGCACGAGATGAACTTTGCCCGCCGCGTAGCCGACCGCGTCGTGTTTATGGCCGACGGCCAGATCGTGGAAACCGGCACGCCCGACGAGTTCTTCGACCACCCCCAGACCTGTCTCTTATACACATCTGACGCTGCCGACGAC
>USEK01000166.1 GCA_900553705.1 uncultured Collinsella sp. | reverse complement strand
GGCATACGAGATTCCTCTACGGCTCGTGGGCTCGGAGATGTGTATAAGAGACAGGCACCGACGTTGCCCGAGGTGGGCGAGCGACTACAGCTCGATCGCGACACCATGACGCGTGCCCTGCGCGAGCTTTCGCTCAACCGCGCGATCGTTAAGATCGAACGCGACGTTGCCCTGTCCGCCGCCGCCGAGGCCCATGCGCGTGAGCTCGTCGCAGCTGCCATTGAGGCAGCCGGTGGCGCAGCCACAACGAGCGTGCTGCGCGAGGCCCTAGGCGTGTCGCGCAAACGCGCCATCAGCATCTTGGAGCACCTGGATGCCGTGCGCTTTACGGTGCTCGACAAAGACGCCGGCGGCCTGCGCTCCCTGCGCTAGATTGGCTGCTCGGTTTGGTAAAATACCGGCGCACTTGGGAACGGATGGGCTCCGGTGGGCTCCGCGGTCCTCAAAACCGTTGCGAGGCGTGCAAAACGTCTTGGATGTGTTCGATTCACATACGTTCCCGCCAACGTATCTCGCCAAAACCACCACAAAGGTGCCTGTCCCCTTTGTGGTGGTTTTGAAACGTGCGGGAAACAGCTTCGAAACACGCAACTTGCACGTCAGGCGCTCAAAAACGCATCTACCTGCATCGTAATCAAAATGAAACATCCGCCCGCGGTCTTATTCGTAACTTTGCGGCAACAGTGCGATATTATCCATACTCGATAAAGCTCGCGGCGCATAGGGTGCCGCGACCGACACTTTTCTTTCCCATCATTGGAGGAAGCATGAGCTACACGCAGAAAGTTCTCGAAGAGCTCAAGGCCCGCTATCCCGAGCAGCCTGAGTTCATCCAGGCCGCGACTGAGATTCTCGGCACCATCCAGCCGGCGCTCGACGCCCATCCCGAGTACGAGGAGGCCGCCCTGCTTGAGCGCCTCGTCGAGCCCGAGCGCATCGTCATGTTCCGTGTTCCCTGGGTCGACGACCAGGGCAAGGTTCAGGTCAACCGCGGTTACCGCGTCGAGTTCAACTCTGCCATTGGACCCTACAAGGGCGGCCTGCGCTTTAACCCGACGGTCACCCTGGGTATGCTCAAGTTCCTGGGTCTGGAGCAGATCCTCAAGAACAGCCTGACCACCCTTCCCATGGGCGGCGGCAAGGGCGGCTCCGACTTTGACCCCAAGGGCAAGTCCAACAACGAGATCATGCACTTCTGCCAGTCCTTCATGACCGAGCTCTATCGCCACATTGGCCCCAACACCGACGTTCCCGCCGGCGACCTGGGCGTTGGCGGCCGCGAGGTTGCCTACCTGTTCGGTCAGTACAAGCGCCTGACCAACGAGTGGACCGGCGTTCTTACCGGCAAGGGCCTCTCCTTTGGCGGCTCGCTCGCCCGTACCGAGGCCACCGGCTACGGCCTGGTCTACTTTGTGGACGAGTACCTTAAGAGCCGCGGCGACTCCTTCGAGGGCAAGAACGTCGTCGTTCACGGCTCCGGCAACGTCGCTATCTACGCGGTCCAGAAGGTCACTCAGCTCGGCGGCAAGGTGCTCGCCTGCTCCGATACCCACGGCTGGGTCGAGGATCCCGACGGCATCGACTACACCGTGCTCGAGCACATCTACAACAAGAAGCGCTCTGGCCACGACAAGGGCGTTACGCTCGCTATGTACGTTGACGAGAAGCCCAACGCCGTGTGGCACGAGGGCGACGGCCGTGGCGTGTGGCAGCTGCCCTGCGACATCGCGCTGCCCTGCGCTCGCGAGAACACGCTGCTGCTCGAGGACGCCCAGGCGCTTGTCGCCAACGGCTGCAAGGTGGTCGGCGAGGGCGCGAACATGCCCACGACCATCGAGGCCACGACCTACTTCCAGGAGAACGGCGTCGCCTTTATGCCCGGTAAGGCTGCCAACGCCGGCGGCGTGCTCGTGTCCGGCCTGGAGATGAGCCAGAACGCCGAGCACCTGTCCTGGACCTTCGAGGAGGTCGACGGCAAGCTCGAGCAGCTCATGCGCGGCATGTTCCACAACGTGGACGACACCGCCAAGGAGTACGGCCAGGAGGGCAACTTCGTCATGGGCGCCAACATCGCCGGCTTCCTGAAGGTCGCCGACGCCATGCTCGCTCAGGGCGTGTGCTAATTCTTCGCTCGACATAGCATCGAGGAAGGCTTCCAGTCATCTTGGCTGGGAGCCTTTTTCTGTGGTGGTGAGGGTTGTGCCCCCTCGTTTGGTACACTAAAAGGTACTGGACAAGTGAAGAGATGGGGGAGAACGTGCTCAAGTTCGGTACCTACGTCCGTGTTGGAAACGCGGCCGAAGCCTATGAGCTCTTACAGAAGAACCGCAACAACAAGATTGTGGGCGGCGGCATCTGGATGCGCCTGGGTTCGCGTCGCGTGGCGACGGCGATTGACCTTTCGGCCTGCGGACTCGATCAGATCGAGGAGACCGAGACCGAGTTTCGCATCGGCGCCATGTGCACCCTGCGCCAGCTCGAGCGCCATGCCGAGCTCAACGCGCTTGTCAACCATGTCTTTGAGTTTGCGGTCCACGATATCGTGGGCGTGCAGCTGCGCAACACCGCCACGGTGGGCGGCAGCATCTACGGCCGCTTTGGCTTCTCGGACGTGCTCTCGGCGTTCCTGGCGCTCGATTCGTATGTTGAGCTGACGGGTGCCGGCCGCGTGCCGCTCGCCGAGTTCGTCGACATGGGTTACGTGTGCGACGTGATCGAGCACATCGTGGTCGTTAAACACGACTACCGCGCGAGCTATGAGGCCGTGCGCAAGGCTGCGACCGACTTCCCCTCGCTCAACGTCACCGCCGCCTGGTGGGACAACAGCTGGCATGTCACCGTGGGCGCCCGCCCGCTGCGCGCGACCCTGCTGCAGGGCGAGGCATGCGGCCTTACTGCCGAGCAGCCTTCCGAGGACGAGCTTCGCGCCCTGGCCGCGTCCGTACGCGCACTGAGCTATGGCACCAACCTGTGGGGCTCGGCAGACTACCGCCGCCGCATCTCGGCCCCGTTGGCGATTCAGGCCGTGCGCCGCGCCGCCGGCATCGAGCTTTCGGCCGCGCTTGCCCGCGAGCTCGAGGGCGTGCAGATCCCCAAGTTTGCCACGGACGAGTATTCCTGCCGCCGCGTGCCCGGCGTCGATTCTAGCGAGGTGCGCTAATGGCTGCCAAACTCATCGATCTTTCCTTTACGCTCAACGGCCGTAAGGTCAAGGTCCAGATTTCCCCCGACACCATGCTCTTTGCGCTTTTGCGCGAGCAGGGTTGCGCGTCGGTGCGCTGTGCCTGCGAAACCACCAACTGCGGCCTGTGCACGGTGTGGCTCGACGGCGACCCGGTGCTGAGTTGCTCGGTTCCCGCGGCGCGCGTCGAGGGTCGTACCATCACCACGCTTGAGGGCCTTAAGGCCGAGTCTGAGGCACTGGCCCGTGCGATGGCTGCCGAAGGCGCCGAGCAGTGCGGTTTTTGCGCCCCCGGCCTCATCATGAACGTGCTGGCGCTCGCCCGCGCCGCCAAGGAGGACCCGAGCCTCGTCGCTACACGCGAGGAGCTCTCGCGCCAGCTCGCCGGCAACCTCTGCCGCTGCAGCGGCTACGAGAGCCAGCTGCGCGCCATCTGTCTCTTATACACATCTCCGAGCCCACGAGACGT
>USEK01000165.1 GCA_900553705.1 uncultured Collinsella sp. | reverse complement strand
TACGAGATTCCTCTACGTCTCGTGGGCTCGGAGATGTGTATAAGAGACAGCGATCGTGGAGGCAATGGCGCCACCCGTGATGGTGAAACCGCGCACCCAGCCGCGACCGATGTGCTTGCCAACAAGACCCAGGCCCGCAGGGCCGTCGCCGTCGGCACCCTCGGCCTGCAGCGACACGCCGCGGCCATGGCGCTCAATCAGCATAATGCGACGCAAGTCCTCGTCAGTCTCGGGACGAACCATGCCCGTGATGGCCTTACCCGGCACCACGTCAATCACGGCCTCGCCCGGCTTAAAGGCATAGTCGAATACGTCGAGCGAAAGCTTCGGCAGCTTAACGGAGGCGCGCAGCTCATCGGCAAGGGCCGCAATCTCGGCCATCTCGGGTGCGATCTCGCCCACAAAGGTGCCGTCCTGCGCCACCAGAGCACCGGCGGCATATACGCGATGCGGAGCCGTGGCAAACGTCAGGTCATTGAGCACCAGCAGGTCGGCACGCTTGCCCGGGGCAATCGCACCACGGAGCTCGTGCGGGTCGCGACAGCCGTGATCAAGGTCAAACGCCTCGGCCGTGGAGAGGGACGCCATAGAAATGGCAACCACGGGGTCAATGCCGGCCTCGATAGCCACGCGGCAGGCGTTGTCGATCATACCGGTCGAAAGTGCGTCGGAAGGAGCACGGTCGTCGGTCGCAAAGCAGCAGCGGCGGGCACGGGCGGGGTTTTCCAGCAGCATCGGAGACAGGTTGGCCAGGTCATGGCTGCACGTACCTTCGCGCAGCATCACATACATGCCGCGAGATAGCTTGTCGAGTGCCTCCTCGGGAATCGTCGACTCGTGGTCGGCGATAATGCCAGCCGCGGCATAGGCGTTGAGGTCCTTGCCGGCAACGAGCGGGGCGTGACCGTCAACCTGTTTGGACGGCGTCTGGTTGGCAGCGTCGATACGAGCGCAGGTCTCGGGATCGGCCATAAAGACGCCCGGCAGGTTCATCATTTCGCCCAGACCAAAGACATCACCCGGATATTCGGCAAAAAACGCCTGCATATCGGCAGCAGTGATGACGGCACCAGCCTGCTCGTCGGGCAGTGCGGGCACGCACGAGGGCATCATGTACTTGATGGAAATAGGAGCACGACGACCGTCCTCAATCATAAAGCGCAGGCCGTCCAAGCCGGAAACATTAGCGATCTCGTGGCTGTCGGCAATGGCGGTAGTGGTACCGCGCGTCGCCGCCATGCGCGCATACTCAGCAGGACGGATGTTCGAGGACTCAATGTGCAGATGTCCGTCGATAAAGCCGGGGGCGAGATAGCGGCCCTGGCAGTCAATGACCTCGGCAGCCTCGTAGGTGCCGGCGGCATCGTCGCGACCATCGTAGAGCACGCCGACGATCACACCGTCCTTGACGGCAACGCTGCCGGGCGCCACACGCTGGCCATACACGTCGACAATCTGCGCATTGATAAACAGCGTGTCGACGGGCACGCGGCCCTCGGCGGCCTCGATCACAGACCTCATGACCTCAACGGACATACATACTCCTTTAACCGTAGAAAAAAGCTGCGGAGCGGACAGACCTTCACCGCAGCAGACCAATAGCCATTGTATGCCCAAACGATGGGTCAACAATACGCCTCTCCGCTTAACGGCACACGCCACTTGGTGCAATGAGGAGAGGTTGCTTTGCACCAATGACAAGGAGTGTCCCAAAGTGCCGGCACAAAAGGAACGTCCCCAAGTGCCAAAAAAGGCCGCAGTCGGGATTCCCGGCTGCGGCCTTATTGCACTTGTGAGGTCAACTCGCTCGTTAGACCAACTTAAAGCCCTTGCGCTTGCCTACGGAGAGGGTGTCGCCCAGCTTGAGGGCGCTGGGGTCGATGTTGTAGCTCTTGGGAGCCACGGCCTTGCCGTTGATCTTGACGCCGCCACCGTCGATGTCGCGACGAGCCTGGCCGGCGCTGGCCGAAAGACCCAGGTCCTTGAGCAGGCCGGCGAGGTAAATCTGGCCCTCGTCGTTAACAGTCAGCTCAACGTGCTTCTCGGGGAAGTCGGCGAGCTGGCCCTCCTTGAACACGCGGTCGAACTCGGCCTGAGCCTCGTCGCCGGCGCCGGCGCCGTGGTAGGTGTCGCACAGGTCGCGGCCCAGAGCGCGCTTGAGCTCATAGGGATCGGCAGAGCCGTCGGCCAGAGCAGCGTCGATCTTGTCGACCTCGGCCGGGGTGAGCGAGCTCGCCAGGCGGTAGTACTTGCCAATCATCTCGTCGGGGATGGACATGGTCTTGCCGAACATATCCTTGGGAGCGTCGGTCAGGCCGATGTAGTTGCCGTATGACTTGGACATCTTGCGCACGCCGTCGGTACCCTCGAGCAGCGGCATGGTGAGCGCGATCTGCGGCTCCATGCCCATCTTCTCCATGAGCTCACGGCCAGCGAGCAGGTTGAAGAGCTGATCGGTGCCGCCCATCTCCACGTCGGCCTTGATCTGCACGGAGTCGAAAGCCTGCATCACGGGATACAGGAACTCATGCAGGGCGATCGGCGTCTGAGACTGGTAGCGCTTGGTAAAGTCGTCGCGCTCAAGAATGCGGGCGACGGTGAACTTGGAGCACACCTGCAGCAGGCCGGCCAGGTCCATCGAAAGGATCCAGTCGCCGTTGTGCACGATGGTGGTCTTCTCGGGATCCAGGATCTTCATGGCCTGGCTCACGTAGGTCTCGGCATTGGCCTCAATCTGCTCCTGCGAAAGCTGCGGACGGGTGGAATTCTTGCCCGAAGGGTCGCCGATCAGCGCGGTGCCGTTGCCGATGATGAGGGTGACGTTGTGGCCCAGGTCCTGGAACTGACGCATCTTGCGCAGGGGCACGGCGTGGCCCAGGTGCAGGTCGGGGCTGGTGGGATCGACGCCGAGCTTGATGTTGAGGGGCTCGCCCTTCTCAAGCTTCTTGCGAAGGTCGGCCTCGGGAACGATCTGCGCGGCGCCCGAGGTGATGATACGCATTTGCTCGTCAACAGACAGCATTGGGTATCCTCCTTTTTCTATAGCACCCTCGCCGAAAACGGCGGTGCTGGAAGTCCATAAACTCTCTTATGATAACAAACTGACGCGACGCGGCACCTACGACAGGAAAATCCTCGTCCTGCCGCATGCGTCAATGGCAACTGGCAGACGTGTACCGTCACGCTCGACCAGATAGCGTACCTGCCGACGACGCAAGCAGTCGCGGCAACGAACCTGTCCCGTCGCATCGGTGGCGCAGACGCCCTCGGCGGTCAGCAGGCAGTGCTCGCACACCATAAGCTCGGGACGGTCGGCGTCGACCGGACCCAAGACGCCGGGTTCAGCAGCCAGCTCGGCAATACGCTCCGCATCATTGCCGAGCAACTCGGCCGGCAAGTACACCCGCCCCGCACCGAATCCGCGCAGCCAGGTAAGCGTGGCCCGATTCGCGCAGAACACCGGCGCCGCCACGTCAAACGTCACGCCCAGCTCGCGAGCGATCGCCACCTGCCCCAGGTTGCGGCAGACGATGCGCCCGGCACGCTGCATCAGTGAGCGGGTCCAGTCAGCGTCACTCGCGCGGCACACCTCGTCAAGCACCACAACGGCGTCGGACAAATCGAGTTCCTGTCTCTTATACACATCTGACGCTGCCGACGACTAGTCGAGTGTAG
>USEK01000164.1 GCA_900553705.1 uncultured Collinsella sp. | reverse complement strand
ACACTCGACTAGTCGTCGGCAGCGTCAGATGTGTATAAGAGACAGCCGGTAGATTTTTGGGACAGGAAAGGGGGCGGCCCGTCTGGACCGCCCCCTTTCGTTGGACATATGAGTCTCGTTACATCCCCTTGCGCAGGTCGCATACGCCGGCTGCCGCCATCTCTCGCAGCAGCGTCTCGCGGTCGCGCGTCACGATCAAATCTAGCGGGAAGTGAATCTCGTCGAGCATCTTGCGCGCGTGATCGAGCTTGCCAATGGCCATGCCAATGTGGGCATCGGTTGACACGCCAATGCCCACGCCCAGCTCGGCGCAGCGCTCGGCGATCTTGCGGCATACGGCCCAATGCTCAGTGTCGACACCGTGTTCAAGACTATGGTTGTTGATCTCGATAATCTTGTGCTTGGCCTTAGCTGCCAACAGCACCTCGTCGATATCGAACGGCACGCCCGAACGCCCCGTGTGACCCAGCATGAACACCTTGGGGTACTCCAGGGCATTGATATACATCTCGGTCGTCTGGGCCAGCGTCGCGCCTTCAGCAATCTGCGGATTATGCACGCTCGCAACCAAATAATCCAAATTTCGCGTAACCAAATCGAACAGCGAATGCTGACGGCTGTACGAATCACCGGCAATATCGAGCGTGACAGGAGTGTCCTCGCCAAACAGGCTTCCGTCCAGCGAAACGATATCGGCCTCGGCACCACGCAGCACCAGCACGCCGCTCCAAATGCGCGGCCAGATATCCTGGTTGATAAAGAATTGGTAACTGCGCAGGTCATTGGGGCAAGCCGTAACCATAGAGCTCAGATGGTCGGCAGATCCGAGCACCTGCAGGCCACGCTCTGCCGCCCAGTACACATTCTCCTCAATGGTCGAATATGCATGCGCAGAGAATATCGTATGGGTATGAATGTCACAAGAAAGCAGGTAGGGCATCAGGTCTCCTTATCTGGCACGGCCGTCGCTTATATTCATTGTACGCATAGCCTTCGATAGTCGTAAAACCACTCCATCCCAAAGACACAACGTCCATGACAACGGGGTCTGGCTTAACACCAAACCCCGTTTCACGTAAAACATTGTAGGCAGAGCGCTTTACTTTTAACGATACTCGTCCGCCAACTGTTTCCAAGCGGGTAGCGAATTGATAATCGTTTCGTAACTCACGCAATAGCCCAGGCGGAACCAACCCGGCATACCAAAGCTGTCCGAGGGAACCGCAAGCAACTCATACTTCTTTGCACGCTCGCAAAACGCATTCGCATCGGGTTCCAGCGCCTTCACCCACAGGTAGAATGCACCATCCGGCTCAACATAGGTGTAGCCGTACTCCGCTAGTGCGTCGGTAAGCGCGGTGCGGTTGCGCGCATAGGCCTCGACATCGCTCGGCTCATCGATGCAATCGATGATTACGCGCTGGAAGAGTGCCGGTGCGCATACAAAACCTAGCGTACGGGCAGCACCCGCAACAGCCGGCATCAGACGGGCAGCCTGCGGATTGGTGTTGGGAACCAAGATCCACCCCACGCGCTCGCCCGGCAGCGACAGCGACTTGGAATACGAGTAGCACACGATGGTGTGCTCGTAGATCGAGGGCACCCAAGGCACCTCGGCACCGTACACAATCTCGCGGTACGGCTCATCCGAGATGAGCATAATCGGATTCTCGGGATCGCGCTGAGCGTTGGCCTCGCGCAGAACATTGGCCAGTCGCGTCAGCGTGTCGCATGTATATACGGCACCGGTCGGATTGTTGGGAGAGTCAATGATGACGGCCGCCGTCTTATCGCTGATCGCCTTGAGCACGTTGTCCACGCTCAGCTGGAACGTATCTTCATCGGCGAGCGCCTCAACACACGTACAGCCGGCCTTCTCAATCCAAACGCGATACTCCGGAAAGTACGGGGCGATAACAATAACCTCGTCGCCCGGGTTCGTAACGGCGTTGAGCGTGCAGGTGAGCGAAGCCGCGGCACCCACCGTCATAAATACGTCTTTGCCCTCATAGCTCGTGCCAAAGCGGCGGTTGAGCGATTCGGCCACAGCGGCACGACATTGCGGCAGGCCCGGTGCGGGCGTGTAGCCGTGCAGCTGGTCGCTCGGCAGCTCCAGGGCCTTCTTAATCGACTCAGCCACAGCAGCGGGCGCCGGAACGCTCGGATTGCCCAGCGAAAAATCGAATACGTTTTCCGCACCGATCTGCGCCTTGCGCTCAAGGCCATAGCTAAAAATCTCACGGATGATGGAGCTTTCCGCGCCGCGAGCATACATAGTTTCGTTGATCATCTGTTCCCCTTTCGCATAGGCGCTATTGTACGCTTTAGCCGAGCAAAGTGCCGCAGCAATGTTAATTGGGGACAGACTTAAATGCGTGAAAACGCTCATTTAAGTCTGTCCCCAATCAACAGACGGCCCCATATCGCTCAAAAGAAAAAGCCTCCGCAGGTTTCCCCGCGGAGGCTTTCGCCACAAAGACTATTTGTCGGCGTCGGCGTCGGCATCGACGACGGCATGGTCATCGCCAGCATCATCGGATGCGACTTCGGCATCCTCCTGCATGGCCGCCTGCGCAAAGGCCGCGGCATCAGCCGCCAGCTCTTCCTCGCTCATGCGAGGCGCACGCTTCTTGGTCGGCATGCCGGCCGCCTTGGCATTGCGCTCCTCCTTGGCCGCCAGGATATCGCCCTCGCGCTCAAGGTAGGCGTCCCACTCGTTGTCGAGCAGGGCGTTCACGGCGTCACCCTCGACGGTCTCGCGCTCGAGCAGCACCTTGGCCATCAGGTCGAGCTGATCGCGACGGGCATCCATGATCTCGACCGCACGACGATGGGCCTCACGCATAATGCGCTGGACCTCAATGTCGATGCGACGCGCCGTCTCCTCAGAGTAGTCCTGATGATCGGCATAGTCGCGGCCCAGGAATACCTGATGCTGCGCCTCACCAAACACCTGCGTTCCAAGCTCCTCGCTCATGCCCAGGCGCGTGACCATCTCGCGCGCCATCTTGGTCGCGCGCTCCAGATCGTTGCTCGCGCCCGACGTGATGTCGTCGCACATGAGTTCCTCGGCAACGCGACCGCCCAAGAACACGGCAAGCTCGTCGAGCATCTCGTTCTTGGTCTTGAGGAAGTGGTCCTCCTGCGGAAGCTGCAGCGTGTAACCCAAAGCCTGGCCGCGGCTGACGATCGAGATCTTGTGGACCGGATCGGAGTGCTCCAGGATGTGACCCACCAGGGCGTGACCGCTCTCGTGGTAGGCAATCGTGGTGCGCTCGGCCTCGGTCATCACGCGACCCTTGCGCTGCGGTCCGGCAATCACGCGCTCCATCGATTCCTCGACCTCGTCCATCGAGATCACGGAACGATGGCGGCGGGCAGCCAACAGCGCAGACTCGTTGAGCAGATTTGCCAGATCGGCACCAGTGAAGCCAACGGTCATCTGGGCGAGCTTCTCAAACTTAACGTCCTCGTCCATCGGCTTGTTCTCAGCATGCACGCGCAAGATCTGCTCGCGGCCCTTCACATCCGGACGGTCGACCGTAACCTGACGGTCAAAACGACCGGGACGCAGCAGCGCCGGATCCAGAATGTCGGGGCGGTTGGTGGCGGCGATCAGGATGACCGACTCGCTTTCCTCAAAGCCGTCCATCTCGACCAGCAGCTGGTTCAGGGTCTGCTC
>USEK01000163.1 GCA_900553705.1 uncultured Collinsella sp. | reverse complement strand
CTACACTCGACTAGTCGTCGGCAGCGTCAGATGTGTATAAGAGACAGCTTTATCCCACGGCTATTACGATTTACAACCATTACGCCCAGCTGCGCTAGCTCGGGTGTGTCTAGAAAGAGGTATTCCATGGCCGACGAGACCATGACTGACGAGCAGATTCTTGAGAACGTGGAGCACAAGAGCTTCGCCGCCACGTCCGACCGCACCGCCGCCTCGCTGTCCGCGAGCGGTGTCGCCGCCGAGGATGTCGCCCGCGCCGCTGCGCAGGCCGCCTACGACAAGAAGGGCGAGGACGTTCAGGTGTTCGACCTGACCGAGCTTTCCGACGTATGCGACTACTTTGTGCTTGCCACCGGTACCAATAACCGCCAGGTCGATTCTATCGTCGACGAGATCGAGGAGAAGGTCGCCGAGGCTTGCGGCGAGCACCCGTTCTCCATCGAGGGTCGCGAGCAGAAGACCTGGATGCTCATGGACTACGGTTCGGTTGTCGTCCACGTCTTCACTCCCGAAGCCCGCGACTTCTACCGCCTCGAGAAACTCTGGGGAGACGCCCCCCAGCTCCCCCTCAACCTCCTCTAGTAGCTCATTTGAGACGGGGTTTTAGCTATCCTCACGCATATCGCCGGGCAGGTGCGGTTTTCCGCACCTGCCCGGCTTTCTTTTTGCCCAAAGGCGGTTAATCGTTGAAGCGGGATTGGCGGCCGAAGGATAGGGCGGTGTCGCCGAACTTGTCTCGGACGGCGTCGATGGCGACGGAGAGGTCGCGGCGGTCGCTGGATTGGGCTCCGCGGTCATCGATCTCGCAGAACAGGTCGGTCTGGATGCCGCCTTGGTGGTCGAAGTCGCTCATGCCGATGCCCGCTAAGCGAACGTGCATGCCTTCCTGCCAGATGTTGTCGAGCAGTTCGAGTGCAACCGCCACGAAGATGTTCTCATCGTCGGTCGGATGAGGCAGCCGGCGCTGTGCCGTACGCCCGCTGCCATACGAATACTTAAGCTTGAGCGTTACCGTGGCACCCGTCAGCCCCTGACGGCGCAGGCGGCGTCCCACTGACTCTCCCAACAGCGCAATTGCCGCCTCAATATCCCCACGCTCAGTTAAATCTTTAGCAAAGGTGCGTTCATTGCTGACCGACTTGACCTCGCGCTCTTCATCGAGGCTCGTGACTTCGGAGATTTCGAGTCCCAGCGCACGCTGGCGCATGCGTTCGCCGTTGACGCCAAAAATAGAGGCCAAGGTGGATTCCGGTGCACGTGATAGCTCGCCGAGGGTGTAGATGCGCATGCGGCGCAGTCGCTCCTCGGCCGAGCGCCCGATGCCGCTCATGGCAGATACCGGCAGCGCGGCCAAAAAGCGCTGCTCGGTTCCGGGGCGCACGATGGTCAGCCCAAACGGCTTATCCCGCTCGCTTGCGATCTTTGCGACCGTCTTGTTGCAGCCCACGCCAATGGAGCAGGTCACTCCCAGCCCTGCCACGCGGTCGCTTATACGCCGCGCAACCAGCAGCGGGTCTTCGGGTGCAAAGCGGCCCGGTGTGATATCGATAAAGGCCTCGTCGATGGATACGCGCTCCACACGCGGTGTCTCATCGGCAAGGATCGCCATAACCTGCGCGCTCACCTCACGGTAGCGATCAAAGTGTCCATGCGTCCAAATGGCCTGCGGGCACAGGCGCCGTGCCTCGGCCGAGGCCATGGCCGAATGCACGCCAAAGCGACGCGCCTCGTACGAACACGTGGACACGACGCCGCGTGACTCGGCGTCTCCGCCCACGATGAGCGGCTTTCCGCGCCATTCGGGATGGTCGAGCATCTCCACACTCGCAAAAAATGCATCGAGGTCCATCAGGCCCACAGCCGGACCCGTCCAAGGCGGCGGCGTAATGCCCGCAGCATCCTCATAACCGTATGTATGTTCGCGTCTTTCCATGTCATGAGTATACCGCGCAGCTCATGTGGGGTGCGTGTATGTGCTTGCAAATCGCGAATTCTTGTCTAAGATATGGATTTGCCCTCGACTACACCGAAGAAGTTGGTCTCACGGACTTCACCTGCCCGCGTCGATGGCGTATTATGTTCAACTGTTTGTTTGTAGTTGCAGCCTAAAGCTGCTTGGTTGGAGGAGTTTCCTTTGGCAGTCAAGATTCGCCTTGCTCGTCACGGCGCTAAGAAGCGTCCGTACTACCGTGTCGTCGTCGCCGATTCCCGCGCCCCGCGTGACGGTCGTATCATCGAGGAGGTTGGCCGCTACAACCCGATGACCGCCCCCAAGACCATCAACCTCGACCTCGAGAAGATTGCTGACTGGCAGTCCAAGGGCGCTCAGCTCACCGACGCCGTCGCTGCTCTGGTCAAGGCCGCCAACGAGGGCGAGAAGACCGAGACCGTCGTCAAGAAGTCCAAGAAGCAGCTCGCCAAAGAGGCCGAGGCCGCTAAGGCTGCCGCTGAGGCCGCTGAGGGCGCCGAGGAGTAAATCGTGCCTGAGGTTGACGCTGCACAGCTCGAGGGTGAGGCAATGCTCTCAGATCGCATCGCCGATCTCGTCGAATATCTCGTTGTTCAGATCGTCGACGACCCGGATTCCGTGAGCCTCGAGGTCATCGATGGCGACGACGCCTCCACGATTGAGGTTTCGGTTGCCGAGGATGACGTCGCTAAGGTCATCGGCCGTCGTGGCCGTACCATCAAGGCCATTCGCACGCTCGCCCGTGCACTGGCCGCTCGCCTCGACACTGCTGTCGAGGTAGAGGTTCTGGGCTAGGACCTTGAGGTCCCAGTACAAAAACATCGCCCGTGTGGTCAAGCCGCACGGAAGGAAGGGGGAGGTCCTCGCGCAGCCGCTGCGGGGGCTTCCTTCTGTATTGGAGCCGGGTATGCGCGTCGCCTTGACGCCGCCGGCGCTCAAGCGCGACCGTTTTTGCACGGTCGTGTCCGTCACCGATACGGGCGATGGCGATCTGGTCTCGTTTGAGGGCATAGACGACTTGACGGCCGCTGAGGGCATCACCGGATGCTATGTGCTGGCCAATCGTGACGACTTCGAGCTCGATTCGCTCGACGCCGCCTATACCGACCTCATGGGTCGCGAGGTGGTCGACGAGCGCTTTGGCTCGCTCGGCACGATTGTCGAGATCATGTCGACGCCCGCCAACGATGTTTGGGTTGTCGAGGGCGATCGGTACGGCGAGGTGCTGATTCCCGTGATCGAGCAGGTTGTGCTCGATCTTCCCGACGCAGGAACAATTTCCGTTCACGTTATGGACGGCTTGATCGATATGGACAAGTAGGGAGGACAGCATGCTGATCGAGACCCTTTCGGTCTTTCCCGAGATGTTTGAGCCCGTCATGTCCACGTCGATTTTGGGCCGCGCCCGCAAGGCCGGCCTTTTTGATTTTAAGGCGTATAACCTGCGCGATTGGACGCACGACCGCCATCGCACCGTCGACGACGAGCCGTATGGCGGCGGGCAGGGCATGCTCATGAAGGTCGAGCCCATTGCCGAGGCAATCGAGGCCATCAGCTCCGAGGGTCCCAAGCCCACCGTGGTGTTCTTCACCCCCTGCGGCGAGCCCTTTACGCAGCATGTGGCCGAGCGCCTGCTCAAAAGCGAGCGCCTGCTGTTTGTGTGCAGCCGTTACGAGGGCGTCGACGAGCGCGCATATGCGTCTGTCTCTTATACACATCTCCGAGCCCACGAGACGTAGAGGAATCTC
>USEK01000162.1 GCA_900553705.1 uncultured Collinsella sp. | reverse complement strand
GAGATTCCTCTACGTCTCGTGGGCTCGGAGATGTGTATAAGAGACAGCATCAACGGCATGGGAACGCATGGGTAGCCATCGCAGTCCATCTTCCATCTCCCATCAGGTGGCAACATTAGCAGCAATTGTACTCCTGTTGCTCGGGACTGGAATTTGTGGGTATCGCCTACGATTATGCCGAACGTATAAAGGAAGAGTCTATTGGCGATGCTCCCAAGGTGGCTGTCGAAGCCTAGCTGACCTTGGAATATAGAAAAACTGCCACCCCTGCAAAAAGCTCTGACGCAGCGATGGGAAACGGACCTTGCTCTGCATATAATGAGGTCATATGACGGTGCGTTTGCATACATGCAACGCACTCCCATCGAACCGAAAAGGAGCTCTGCATGGATCCCAACAAGCGTCCCGACGACATGGTGCGAATCACCACTCCCGAACTTGCCCAGGCGTTCATCGAAGAGCAGATCGCTGCAATCCGCGAGCAGATCGGCGACAAGAAAGTCCTGCTGGCCCTTTCCGGCGGCGTTGACAGCTCCGTTGTCGCGGCACTGCTGATCAAGGCCATCGGCAAGCAGCTTATCTGCGTGCATGTGAATCACGGCCTGATGCGCAAGGGCGAGAGCGAGCAGGTCGTCGACGTCTTCAAGAACCAGATGGATGCGAACCTGGTCTATGTCGACGCTACTGATCGCTTCCTGGATAAGCTCGTGGACGTCGAGGAGCCCGAGGCAAAGCGCAAGATTATCGGCGCCGAGTTCATTCGCGTGTTCGAGGAGGAGGCCCGCAAGGTTGGCGACGAGGTCAGTTTCCTCGCCCAGGGCACCATCTATCCCGACATTCTTGAGTCCCAAGACGGCGTGAAGGCTCACCACAACGTGGGCGGTCTGCCCGAGGACCTACAGTTTGAGCTCTGCGAGCCCGTCAAACTGCTGTACAAGGACGAGGTCCGCGTGGTCGGTCGCGAGCTCGGCCTGCCCGAGAACATGGTCGAGCGCCAGCCGTTCCCCGGTCCCGGCTTGGGCGTTCGCTGCCTTGGTGCCATCACCCGCGACCGTCTTGAGGCGCTGCGCGAAGCCGACGCGATCGTGCGCGAGGAGATCGACAAGGCGGGTCTGACCATCTGGCAGTATTTTGCCGTCGTGCCCGACTTCCGCGCCACCGGCGTGCGCGAGGGCAAGCGCGCCTACGATTGGCCCTGCATCATTCGCTGCATCAACACCGTCGATGTTATGACCGCCGAGGTGCCTGAGCTCGACTGGGCGTTGCTCAAGCGCATCACCGCTCGCGTCACCGCCGAGGTTCCCCGTATCTGCCGCGTGTGCTACGACCTCACGCCGAAGCCGGTTGGCACGGTGGAGTGGGAGTAAGCTAACTCACCTAGCCCCCGTTTCCGCTTGGAAGCGGGGGCTTTTTGCTGGCGCTTCGCCCAATTTCGTGCATCTTGGGCCTCACGTATCCTGCGAACTAACAGATGTGACAAAGGGGCAGTTCCTTTGTCGCATCTTCGATGTTATGCGCGGGAAGAGTCACGAGCATAGTCGTTCCCCTCTCTGAGCTCTCTTCGACCTCGATGGAACCGCCGTGGAGTGCGGCGATCTCCCAGACCAGCGCAAGCCCCAGCCCCACGCCGCCATATGCCCTGCTGCGCGATTTATCGACGCGAAAGAAGGGCTGAAAGATGCTCGTCTGGTATTGCTCGGGAATGCCTTGTCCCTGGTCGTGCACCCGTAGCAGTACACGGTCGCCCTCGACGCGGGCGCTGATTCGCACGGTCGAGTTGGGCGTGCTGTAGCGAATGGCGTTTTCGGCCAAGTTGAACAGCAGCCGATAGATCAGCGTGTCGCTGCCGGTCGTTTGCGCGTCGCCCTCGCTTGCGAGCGCGATGCCCTTTTGCTCGGCAAGGGGCGCCAGGTCGGTGAGCACTTCTTCGATCATCGGCGCCAGGTCAATCGCATCGTTGCAGGGGACGCTGCGCAACTCGCTCATCTCGAGCAGGGTCTTTGTCATGTGCGTCATTCGCTCGGTCTGCTCTTGCAGCAGCCCGAGCAGACGCGCTGTATCTGCATCGGCGTCGGGGTGCTCGGCGCAAAACAGCTCAACCTGAGCTTGCATGAGCGCAAGCGGCGTGCGCAGCTCGTGCGCCGCATTGCCCGTAAACTGTTTTTGTGCAGAAAAACCTTCGTCAAGGCGGGCGATCATGTCGTTAAACGACGCGCTGCAACGCCTAAGCTCAGAGGGCACATCTTCGCTGATCTTTGTGTCGGCGAGGTTGTCGGGCCGCACGCTCTCGACTTGCGCTGCAAAGGTACGCAGCGGCTGTAACGCATGCCCGCTCACAAAGTAGGCCAGCACGCCACCGAGTAGCGTCACCGCTGCGGTTATGTACCAGCTCGTCGCACCAAACGATTCTTGGGCGTCGCTCACGACGATGGTCAGATCGTCGTCGAGCTCCTTGCTCGTCGGGTCGAACGAGTTGGGCGAGGCCGCCTCCGCCTTGCTATGCTCCGACATTTCAGTACCGATTGAGTCCATGTAGCGCATGCCGGAGTAGCCAACCAGGCAATTAATAAGTACGCAGGTCAAACATATCAGCAGAGCTGTCATCAACGTGATGCGCCATTGCAGGGACAGTCGCTTCATTCGCCGTCCTCCATAACGTAGCCCTCGCCGATTCGGTTACGGATGGGGTCGTGCCCCAACGCGCCGCGCAGCTTTTTGCGCAGTGACGAGATGTGCACGCGGGTCGCGTTGCTAAAGCTGTTGACGCTGCTATCCCATACGTGGTCGATGAGCTCCTCTTGGCTCACCGGTCGTCCCTGGTTAAGCATCAGGTACTCCAAGATGCCGGTCTCCTTGCGTGTGAGGGATAGGGCCTCGTCGCCCACGGAGGCGACGCGTGCCTTGGTGTCAAAGCTCAGCGATCCGCAGGTCAGGACAACATCGCTTTGCGTAAAGCGCCTGAGCGTGAGGCTGCGGATACGTGCCGCCAGCTCGTCAAGGTGGAACGGCTTGGTGAGGTAGTCGTTGGCGCCCGCATCGAGCCCCGCTACCTTGTCGGAGACCTCGCCGCGTGCCGACAGCACGAGCACCTTGGTCTCACAATCGGTAATTCTGAGCTGCCTGAGTACGGTCATGCCGTCGACGTGGGGGAGATTAAGGTCGAGCACGACAAGATCGAAGGTCTCGATATCGAGCAGATCGAGGGCCTGCTGCCCGTCGTAGCAGCAGTCGACGCTATAGGCCAAGTTGCGCAGGCTGCGTGCGATTGCATCGCACAGCGCCCGCTCGTCCTCGACGACCAAGATGCGCATAACGTTCTCCTTGCATAGTCATTCGCGCTTAACACGGATTTTATAGTCGGTATGGTCCAATGGGTCGCGAAACGAAAGGAGTGGTCAGATTGTTCAAAGCGATTAGGCCTGTGGCGCAGGTGGCTTTGCTGATCGTTGGGGTAGCCATGGTTGGCTTTGGCATTATGCGCGGCGAGGCAGATGCCGTGCTGGCCAAGGCAATCAGGCTGTGCTTGGAGTGTATCGGAATTGGTTAAAAGAAAAAATACCGTATCGCATCTTTTGGCGAGATTTCGCGGATTGATTCAGGCGGCGGCAACGCTTGCGACCAACATTCACCTGCCTAATTTTGCCAAGGGAGGCATCTACCAGGGGGCGGGCCTGTCTCTTATACACATCTCCGAGCCCACGAGACGTAGAGGAAGCTCGTAT
>USEK01000161.1 GCA_900553705.1 uncultured Collinsella sp. | reverse complement strand
TCGTCGGCAGCGTCAGATGTGTATAAGAGACAGCACAGCATGAAGGCGCCTATACCGGTGAAACCGGCGATCATGCTACGGTCCTTGCGATCTTCCTTAACCGCGACGTTGTGCGGAATGATAAACGCCATGAACAGGCCAACGAGACCGAAGCTGAACGTCGTGAGCGGCGACAGATCGGGGAGCGTCGGGACAAAACGACGGATGATGTTCCAAAGGCTCGGGATTGCCGAAACCATAGAGAAGGGAACGATGTAGAGGACCGCGTCTGAGATGACGCCGAACCAATAAGTTGAGGTAAGCTTGTTCATCACGGGGACGACATGCTCGGTGATCCACGCCTGGACCGCTTCCATGAACTTTTGCAGCATGTTGTCCCCTCCTAGTCTTCGTCAAGCAGGTCGTAAGCATCCTCGAGGATGCTCTCGCCGTCGAGTGCCGCATAGTAATCCGGGTCGATGGCCATGACCTTCACGCCATGAGACGCCACCTGCGCCTGGATCTCGGGCACCTCGGAGGCGAAGTGCGGACCAAGCAGAAGGACATCAATCTTGTCGGCGTAATCCATAATCTCGGACTTGCTGACTGCCTTAATGGTGCAGTTGAGTCCCTTGGACTTTGCCACCTTGCGCATGCCGGCGGCCATCAAACCCGTCGAAGCGCCGATACCGCAAGCGAGGAGAATTCTGACGCATCCGTTCTCGTCTGCCATGAGGGGTACTCCTTTCCCAATAAACGAGTCCGCAGCGGCTCGGTTGCCGCCTCGGTCCTCGTACGTTTGGGGAGACCGTGTCGACCCGGCTTCCCTTGACCGTGACTGCACTATACGGCCTGCCCCTACCCTGCCGCGAACCCTCTTTTTGCCGCATGGCGGCAAAGTGTCAGGTTTTCCGCCATAGCGGCAATGCCGCAGTCTTTCCGTTCATGCGGCAAATTGAGACTTTTTCGCCCACGACCCTCTGCGATACCATGGCGCATGATGACAACATCGGGGCGCTTCATGCCCCGTGGGATGCGCCCTCGGCGGGCGCACGCTTCTATCTCGTTGGGAGTCGGCCGTGGCAAGCGCAAAGCAAAACCGAATCAACCGCATGGTCGATATTCTGGAGCATGCCACTTCATGGGTCTCCGCCTCCATGCTCGCCACCATGCTGGGCGCAAGTGAGCGTTCCATCCGCAACTATGTGACCGAGATCAACGGTCAGGGCGACACAATCATCGAATCGTCTAAGGAAGGCTACCGCCTAGCACATGCTGACGAGGCCCTTTCCTCACCGGCGTGCCCCAGCATTAAGTCCGCACCCGAGCGGGGCGGGGAACCCACGGGCGGCATCGGCATCGATGCCCGCTGCAACTATGTAGCATCGCACCTGGTCAACGCTCGGGAACCGCTCTCGGTCATCGATCTTGCCGCCGAGCTCTGCATATCCGAAAGCACGCTTGCGAGCGCCGTCATGCCCGAGGTACGCGAACTCGCCGGCCGGTTCAATCTATTCGTCGAGACGCATGATTTCAAGGTAAGCCTCACTGGCCTCGAGCGCAACAAGCGCAAACTACTCGGGCACATCGCCACCCATAACTCTTACGGATATTTCTCATCGACGCGCACGCTCGAGAGTATGTTCCCCAATTTCGACGTCCAGCAGATCCTTGCGAGCCTCGTCGAAATCTGCCAGCGATCCGAACTCTTCATCAACGACTACGCGCTCTCCAACCTGCTCGTCCATCTCATGGTAATCATCATCCGCCTCACCTCGAACAACGAGCTCAGCGAAGTCGATGGCCCCATCGACGGTGACGGCCTCGTAGCGCAGCTCTCCCAACGCGACCAAATCGTTCGCTGTGCGGAGCATATTGCGTCCTATTTCGAGCAGGAGTTCGGTTGCGAGATTCCCCGCGCTGACTTCCAGCAAATCCTCTTGCTGTTGGCGCTTTCGATCGAACGCGTCGAATACCGCGAGCTCGATTTCGAAAAGCTGGCAAGCATCATCGACCCAGCATTCGTGGATACCGTGCTCGAGATCCTCGACGAAACGGGCGCCCGCTACAACATTCCACACTTCATCGACGAACCCATGCGACTGCAACTCGTGCTTCACATGTTCAACGCCTACCAACGCGCCGTCTACCACGTAAGCTATCCCAACCCGCTCGCCTCACAGATCAAGAGCGAATACGCGCCCGTCTACGACATGGCCGTCTACTTAACGCACCGGTTCTCGACCGTCATGAATGTCGAAATCGGCGAAAATGAAATCGCGTTCGTTGCGTTTCACATCGGCGCGTATTTCGAGCGTGTCGCGGCACCCAACAACCTTTTCACCTGCACGGTAATCGTCGAGGACTACCATGACTTCGCGCATAAACTCGTCGACGACCTAGAGATCGCACTCAAAGACGAAGCGCAGATTATCTCGATCATGAGCTGCGACCGTTATCTCTCCGAGCCGCCCGAATGCGACGCCGTCATTACCACCATCGATGTGACCGTCCCCGCCGGATGTGAGAAGATTCTGATCGGACCCATCCTCACCAAGCAGAACCTGCGCAAGGTGCGCGACCGGCTGGCCCGCATCCAAGAAAAGCATCGCCACAACTATGCGCGCACGCTGCTGCGTCATCTGATTAAGCCGGAGCTCTATTGTCGCAACGTCAACGCGACGAACGCCGCAGCCTGCATCGACGAGCTCGGTACTGCCGCAATCGCCGCTGGCTATGTCGATGCCGACTATGTTGCAGACGTCCATCTTCGCGAAGGAGTTTCCTCCACAGCATTCACCGATTGCCTTGCCGTGCCACACGCGATTTCGGTCTACCCGAAACGTTCGTTTATCGCCGTCGCGCATTGCGACACGCCCATCCCCTGGGGACGGCACGACATTCGCTTTGCTCTCATGATCGGCATCACACAGGACGATATGGGGCTTTTCCGAGACGTGCTCGACCTTATCATCGAGGTCTTTAGTAACGTTGAGAACACCATGCGGCTCCTTCAGACAGACGCCTACGACGAATTCGTTGATACTTTCTGCCGCGGCATGTCGTAGACGATGCCCCGTGGCGCCACTCCCTCCCGACATCCTCCGACGTTTACCCAGATAAAACCTGCCAAAATAAACCTGTCCCCTTTTGCGGGTTTCGGGGTAACAAGGGCTTGCACTTTAGCGTGCGACAGCGGATAATGCCGAACACTCAACAATACGCTTATTGCTCTTTCTATAGATTGAGGAGGCCCCTATGGCCATGGAATTCAAACGCAAGTTGCCGATCCCCATGGAGATCCGCGAGGAAATGCCGCTTTCTGCCGAGCTTACCGCCAAAAAGCAGGCATTTGACGCCGAGGTCGCCAAAGTCTTTACCGGCGAGGACGCACGCAAGGTGCTCATCATCGGCCCGTGCTCTGCCGACCGCGAGGATTCGGTCCTCGAATACATGAACCGACTGGCCAAGACCGCCGAGGAGGTCAAGGACAAGCTCATCATCATTCCACGCGTCTACACCAATAAGCCGCGCACCAAGGGCACCGGTTACAAGGGTCTTCTGCACAACCCCAATCCCGAGGCTCCCGATGACCTGCTCGAGGGCGTCAAGGCAATCCGCCATATGCACCTGCGCGTTATTGAGGAAACGGGCTTCTTCACCGCCGACGAGATGCTCTATCCCTCCAACTACCATTACCTCGTCGACTTGCTGAGCTATGTTGCCGTGGGCGCACGCTCGGTCGAGAAC
>USEK01000160.1 GCA_900553705.1 uncultured Collinsella sp. | reverse complement strand
CGAGATTCCTCTACGTCTCGTGGGCTCGGAGATGTGTATAAGAGACAGGTCGATAGCCGTGCGGTAGGTCTCCACGGCATCCGCCGGACGGCCGAGCTTAATGAAGCAACGACCGAGCTCGCCGAGTGCGGCGGCGGGAGCCGGATTGGCGCCGTCGATGGCAGCCTGACGGAAGGCGGTTCCCGCGTTGGCATAGTCGCCCGACTGGAACAGCGCATTGCCCAGGCCCAGATAGGCCTTGAACGGCGTGGCATAGGAAGCATCCTGCGTAGCAGCAGAGAACGCCTGGGCGGCCGTCGTGTAGTCGCCCACGGCGGCGAGCGCCTTGCCGCGGTTGGTGAGCAGCGCGCCGCGCTTGCCGTAGGTGCCGTCGTTGAGGGCGGCAGCATAAGCCTCGGCGGCCTCGGCATACATGCCCAGGTGCATCAAGGCGTTGCCACGAAGGTGGTCGGCCTCACCCATAATCTCATCGGGAGTCTTTGCCGCCCCAAGCATCTGGGCTGCAGCGGAAAAATCACCCGCGCGGTAAGCGGCGCGGCCCTGTTGGATCAGCTGGCTATTCAAGGAAGTCCCCTTTACTCGTGAACGATCTCGACATGGACGATCTCGTCGCCGGCACGCAGCTGCGAAATCACATCGAGACCCTCGACCGTGGTACCAAAGACGGTGTAACCGGAATCGAGGTTATGCTGGGCACCCAAGCAGAAGTAGAACTGCGAACCCGCGGAATCGGGGTCCATGGAGCGTGCCATGGCAAGGGCACCATCGACATGGCTGTTGCGCGGATTGGTGGCAAACTCGCCCTTGATGCAGTAGCCGGGGCCACCGGTACCGGGCATGCCGTCGGGGCCCTCAAGGCCGGCAGCGACGTCGGCGCCGGACATGTCGCGGGTATTGGGGTCGCCACCCTGAATGACAAAGCCGGGCACATAGCGATGGAACTTAAGGCCATCATAGAAACCCATTGTGGAAAGCTCGCAGAAGTTCGCGACATGAATGGGAGCGCCCTCGCCGTCAAACTTGACCTTGATGGTACCCTTCGACGTCTCGATAACGGCGCACTCGTCGCCGGCAAGCTGATACTCGGGCGTGTAGAGCTCTTTCTTAAAACCAAACATGTGGTTCCTTCCTCGTGCGTTTAAAGCATATTTGTACGAATTGTAGCAATAAGCATGCGCTTACATCAATTGCGCACGTAGGTTATGCCGACTATGGCGAACTACTTTTAGGAACGCTGTTGCGGCTTCCAGGAACCCACATTGGCGTCGTACTGGTTCAGCGCGCTGTTGCCGCCCTGCGCGATGGGCGCCAGGATCTCGCTTTGGTGGGAACTCATCGACTCGCCATCGGGAATGGCCAGCGAGATATCCCAGCTCTGGCAGATCACGTCGACGCGCTCATACATCCACTCGGCAAGCTGCTTTAAGTGGGCGATGTCATCCGCATAGACCGTATCGTCCTGATACTTAAGGTTGTTGAGCTCATCTTGCGTCTTTTTGATCTGGTCGCGCAGGGCGTAGGCACTCTGCGACAGCTCCTGACGGGTGGACAGCGGCGTTCGGAGATAGCCGTTGTTAAAGGAATCGATGACCTCGCCGATCTGGTCCTCGTCACCGTAGGACACGATGGTCTGATACAGACCGTCGAGCCTGGTATAGAGCTGATCATCGGTGAGCACGGTTTCTTCCTGGACCACCTCGGCAGAATCGTCCTGCTTGGTATCGTCCTCAGTCGCCTCGCCCTTTTGGCGCGTGGGGAAGGTCGTCTGCGCGGCCTGGCCAAACTGGTCGTAGAAGCCGGGCATGACACCCATGGGATCGGCCGTCACGAACCAATAGGCACCGCCGCAAACGACAGCAAGGACCGCGATGACGATGAGCGGCTTAGGGATATGACGCTTGTGCTTGTGATAGGCGTCCTCGTCGGGATGCACCTTGCGCTTGGGTTTTTGAGCATCGTCACGCAGGGAAACGGGCGTGGGGATATCGACCTTAGGAATACCGAAATCCTTATCGAAAGCCGGCAGCACGCAGGTCTCATTGGGGTCGGCGGCGTCCGAAAGCACCGCAGCGGCAGAGGCCGGCGCATGAGGCACCTCGGTATCGATCTGCTCTTGCGTTAGGCGCGGAAAGCCCGCCGTGCGGCCCGCTGCCAGGTCGGATGCGGCCGCGTCCTCGGAGAGGATACCCGGAGCGGGGCGTCCGCATTTGGGGCACGTACGATCATGCGGAGAAAGACGGGCACCGCAGCCCTCACAGAACACGAACTCGGTGTGCTCGGGGCCATCGCCCGGACCCACATAGGCGTTGCAGTAGGGGCAGAACGAGGCGCCGTCCTCGATAGTCTTAAGGCAATGCGGGCAGATCACGGCATCCTCTTTTCGAAGCAATTCAAACAATCGAGGTTAGAGCATAACATCGCCACGGCCCCACAGGAGCAAGGCACCAATTCAACATCGCCAGGGCGCGTAGTTACTTCTTCTTTTTGCTTGGCATCGAGACTTTGATGCCTTGGGCGGACTTGGTCACGCGGGAGCGCTTGGCTCCCGTGGACTTCTTTTTCTTGGGCTGGGCCTGGGCCACGCCCTCGAGTGCGCGGGCCTCGGCCTCGCGAGCGGTGCGGTCTTCGCGTCGCTGCGCCATATCGGCGGCGACGCGCTTGGCAAAACGCTCGGCCGTCGAACCCGTCGAGCTCACCTTGCCGCCACCGCGACCCAGGCGGACGCGCACACCGCGGCCAAAACCAGTTGCGGCATGACGACGACGCGGCTTGAGCGAATCCATCATCGTGGCGAGCTTAAAGAACACCGAGCAGGTAAAGACCACGATGACAGCCAAGATAACCATCTGGCCCATCGACAGGTTGGCAATAGACAGTAGCTCCGGGAATCCGATAACGCCCACCAAGATGCCGACGACTACAAACACAAAGAGCACCACACGTAAGGGCGTGAGAGGCTGCGAGATACGCCAGATCAGGCTGACGCTCGCCGCGCACGACGTAAGCAGGCACATCGTAGACAGCGTGAGCTGGTTAAAGCCAAACACGCGCGCCACAAAGATATCGAGCGCCGCGGCCAAAATGACCGCAATCGACGCCGGCAGTGCCCGCTTGAGCACGTTCGTCAGGAACGACCCTTTCACGCGAGCATTGTTGGGCTCCAGGCCCAACACAAAGCCCGGCGCGCCGATGCAGAAGAAGTTGATGAGCGTCATCTGGATGGGCTCGAAGGGGTACGGCGGCAACGCGATGCACAGCGCCGCCAGGCCCATCGAGAACAGCGTCTTGGTCAGGAACAGTGAGGCCGAACGCTGCAGGTTGTTGATGGAACGACGGCCCTCGGCCACCACGGCGGGCATCGAGGCAAAGTCGTTGTCGACGAGTACGATCTCGGCCACGTTGCGCGCGGCATCGGAACCGGCCGCCATGGCGACGGAGCAGTCGGCCTCCTTGAGCGCCAGCACGTCGTTGACGCCGTCGCCCGTCATGGCCACGGTGTGCTCGCGGCGTTTGAGCGCCTGCACGAGCTCGCGCTTCTGCTGCGGGGTCACACGGCCAAAGACGTGGTAGCGATCCACTGCGGCATCGAGCTTGGCCGGCGTATCGAGCGTCGTAGCGTCCACATAAGCGTCCGCCCCCGGCACGCCCACCACGCGCGCGATCGACGACACCGTACGCGGGTCGTCGCCACTGATCACGTTGAGGGTCACGCCCTGCTCGTTAAAGTAGCCGATGGTCTCGGCCGCCGAGGTACGAATCTC
>USEK01000159.1 GCA_900553705.1 uncultured Collinsella sp. | reverse complement strand
TACACTCGACTAGTCGTCGGCAGCGTCAGATGTGTATAAGAGACAGGATCCGTACGCCGCCACGCCTGCGCCGGAATATGACCCGGAGGCCGCGTCCGCGCCGGCGTATACCAAAAGCACGGGCGAAGAGCGCTTCGCCGATTATTACGCCGAGGAAAAGGAGCTGCGTTTCTCGGAATTTCCGCAGGCAGTCAAGGTTGCCTTTATCGCCATTATCATTGCCCTGCTCGGCGTCATTGCGTTTGAGGGATTCCAGCTGTTCCGCGGCCCCACCCAAGCGGAGTCGGAGACCCAGCAAAAAGAGGACGAAAACCAGTACCTGGACATCAACACCCTCAAGGGCGACCCCAACGACGGGGATGATGAGTAGCGAGGGTTAAGGGAGGGCCGGAAGAGCCGGCGGCACGTTACGGCTCCAAAAGCCCTGCCATAAAGATGGGCAGATACAGCACGTCACCATCGCGGTGAAGATTGCATTCCGCAAGTACCAGGGCGCGATCGATTCCGTAGCCCTTCGTTGCCAGTGCGTTATCGAGCGCCGCGTGGGACTTAAAGCTCTTGCCCGATTTGACCTCGATGGCAAGCACTTCCCCATCGAACGTCTCTTCCACAAAATCGAGCTCACCGACCTTTTTGGATGTAAAGTAGCGCAATCTAAATCCATGAGCTTTGAGCTCTTGGGCAACGAAGCCCTCAAACGCCGCCCCCATGTTCATGCCAAAGGCGTCTTCCGCCTCCCCATCAAAAACGCCTTGGGCGACCCTTTTGGAATACGACGACATGAGCATTCCGGTGTCCAAGTAAAACAGCTTAAACAGATTTCGTTGCTCACCCAATAAAAGGGGTGCCACGGGCGCCGTTACGTTATACACGGGAAGCGCAACGCCTGCCTCCGATAACCAGAGAAAATGATCTGTCACCTGCGAAAAACGTTTGACACCGTTAATCGATGACAGTTTGAATCGCTTGTTTTTGGAGCCGGCCTCACTGGGAATCAAATCATAGATATCGCGAATAACCAAGCGTAGCTCGGGCGGAGCGTACTTTGCGATGTCATCGCGATACAGGGCGTGAAGATCGCGGTGGATGTTTCGAACCTCGTCGACATTGCGCGTCGCCAAGAAGGAATTGACCGCGTCGGGCATGCCTCCCACCACAACATACTGATGGAACAGATCGAGCAAGCGGTCATACAGGTAGCCAGGGAGCTCCCCCTCATCCTTTAGACAGCCCCTGAGCATGTCAAACACGCTGGCACCAACGCCATTTGCCCAGCAAAACTCCTCAAAGTCGAGCGGGTACATCTGGACCTGCTCGACATACCCCACCGGCAGGGAATCGATGCCCTCGAGCTCCACGCCAAGGAGCGATCCGGTAAGGATGTATCGAAAGTCGCCGCGCTGGACCAGGTATTTGATAAACGTCACCACGTTGGGGCATCGCTGCACCTCGTCGATAACCACGACGGTCTTGTTCGCAACCATCGGCTGCGTCGCAGCGATAGACATGCGCATAAGCAGGTCGTCCGCACTTTTCGCCGCCAAAAACGACTCGCGCACGGACGCGTCGGCGATAAGGTCGAACGTCACGACATTTTCGAATGATTCGCTTGCAAACGCGTTGACCAGATATGACTTTCCCACCTGCCGGGCGCCCTTGACCAAAAGAGCCTTGTTAGGCGACAAGGCAAGCCAAGATTCAAACTGTGCTTTCGCTTTTCTCTGTAGCATAAGCGCACCCCTTATTACATGCTGTTTTAGCACTAGGATACACTTTTCCGTAGTTGTTAGGTGCTTATTTCGACACTTTTTCGAGATATTTAAGTGTGTATTACGACACTTTTCCGTACTTTTACACGGCTGATTTCGACACTTTTTCTGATTTAAGCCTAGCAGCAGCCGGCGAAATCAAGCGCCGTCCGCGCGTCATTTCGCACTCGGCGCTTGATTTCTGTCCGCGTGCGCTGATAGACTCCATCGTGTCTGCAAGGAGCGGGCACGTTTTATCCAGAGTCGGGGTAGAGAGTTGGCTCCACGATCCCGACGCCAACCGGCCAAGAGGCACGGTGGCCCTGCCAACATCGATGAACGGAGTCCGTATGGACAATTTCTCCGTGCGCAGCGAGCGCAATTTCCACAACCTGGCAGCCAAGCCAAAACGAATGCATCTTCTGGACAAGCCGAACGGCTATGCCTCGGCCATGGTCAAGAGCAGTCTCCCCCACCAGATGCGCTTTACCGTGCAGGCGCTCGAGAAAGAGCTCTACACCGCCGGCGACCCGCACGTACTGCAGATCAAGCTGCTTGGAGACGACTCGCGCGAGCTGTCTAGCTGGAAGCTGTTTGCCGACGGCACGTGCGTCGCAAGCGGTTCGGGTGACTTTGCCCGCGAGTGCTTCTGCGATGGGGCCGAGGTGTTTTTGGACCTATGCCGAGATGCCGTCGAGGCTGCCGAGCTGCGCCATTGGAGTCAAAGGGAGTACGAGCTGCTGAGTGCTGCGCGTGGGGTTGCTATGGCGTAAGCGAGAGATCTCAGCAGTGTCACTAACGAGCAGAATCGATTTTTGCAATCAAGTCGTTCGCCCATGCCACGGCATCATCGACAGTCGGCAAAACGTTAAGTCCTTCCGCCTGGGAGAAATACAGTGAGTCCCAGCCCACTCCCCTCGAGATCATTGGAGGCCACTCCTGCTCCGCACGATACGCAAAGAGTCTGATACAGACCTCTCGAGTTTTTAGGTAATCAATTTCCCCGTTGGAAATTGCAATCTGGAGATCTATCAGATCATGGGCTCCCTCGGAACAATGGCACCCGAGAATCCGTTCCAGCCTATAGTGAGCGAATCTTCAAGCTTCGTCATGTAATCGTTCAGTGAGGATGCCCTGGCGGTATCGAGGTCGCGCGAGAACCGCGTGGCATCCTTCCCAAAGCGAATCTTCAGGGCATTTCCACCCTTTGCGGCTCCATCGGGTAGCATTTGCCCAACAACAACGGCCGCAATGAGCCTTTTAACGCGGCCCGGTTCTTCGTCCAAATCAGCGCAGAGTCGGTCTATCGCTATGTCAAGGTTACGTCTGCTGGTTGGCTTCTTGACTTCCTTCACGACAGCTCCTTCATCAGTCTCTCATGCTCATTGGAGGTAATAAGACCCTCGGCTTGAGCGTGCTTGGTTGCCTCGATGAGGCGTTCGGTCATAACGGACCCCTTACAAGCCTCAATCGCATCGGCAACGCATTGAGAAGGGATTCCTTCATAGAACGTCGTTTTCGCATTCTCTGGAGCGGGCACTGTTTTTACCCAAGCTGGCAGTTTGCGGCGAATACGCTTTGGTGTTGCCACGGTCACGGCACGAGGATCAACAAGTGCAAGTGCGTGCATAGACAGCACTGATTCGCCCCACAGGAAACCCTCGTCACCAACAAGAGCCACTGCCTCCGCAAAGACGTCACGGGGCGTCGGAACCCATTGGGTGAGCTTGTACACCCCATGTCCTCGGCGCATCAATTTCCCAGTGGCACACCATCGGCTCAGTTCTCCAGTGGTTACGCCAATCTCGCGTGCCTGCGCAGCAGTCACGATGCCGTAGCCATCTGCCGCCAGTTCGAATATTTCATCAAAGTGTTTCATGTCAAAAGACTAACACTTTTGTATGTTTTTTGACATAGACATGGTCTTAATCAAGCATTAGAGATCTATTTAAATTCGTATAGCATTGCAATCACCCTCTCTGAATTCGAAGTCCGCGCCGACAGCATGGGGGGTGCGGACGATTTCTTGGACCGCGCCTAGGCGTATCCAAGCTTCCTGCG
>USEK01000158.1 GCA_900553705.1 uncultured Collinsella sp. | reverse complement strand
CTAGTCGTCGGCAGCGTCAGATGTGTATAAGAGACAGGAATATAACGAGCGCGCGTAAGGCGTTTGGCGGCAATGAGGTGCTCAAGGATATCTCGCTCGAGGTAAAGCGTGGCGAGGTCGTGGCGATTATCGGGCCTTCGGGCGGCGGTAAGTCCACGCTGCTGCGCTGCGCCACGCTGCTCGAGACGCTCGACGGTGGATCGCTCTCGTTTGGCGACCTTGCCGTCGCGACGGATGCGGGTTCGGGCGCGGTGTACGCAAAGGGCGATGTACCTAAACAGGCGCGCTCGCGGTTTGGTCTGGTGTTTCAGAACTACAATCTGTTCCCGCACTATACGGTGATGAAAAACATCACCGACGCTCCGGTTCGCGTACTCAAGCGTCCGCGCGAGCAGGCCGAAGCCCGTGCTCATGAGCTGATTGCGCAAATGGGGCTGACGGGCAACGAGAACAAGGTGCCCTGCGAGCTTTCGGGCGGTCAGCAGCAGCGCGTGAGTATTGCCCGCGCCCTGGCGCTCGATCCGGAAATCTTATTCTTTGACGAGCCGACCTCGGCGCTCGACCCCGAGCTGACGGCCGAGGTGCTGCGTGTCATTAAGGACCTCGCTGCGCAGAACATGACGATGGTGATCGTGACCCACGCAATGCAGTTTGCGCGCGATGTTGCCGACCGCGTGGTCTTTATGGATGGCGGTCGTATTGTCGAGGAGGGTCCTGCCGAGCAGGTCATTGACCATCCACGCGAGCAACGTACCCGCGAGTTCTTGAGCCGTATCGAGGGGTAGGCCCAGGTATTTACTCAACTATTAATTGAGGCGAAGCCGCCGCAGGTCTTACGGTCTGTGGCGGCTTTTTGTTTGCATCGACGGGGTTCAATAATCGCCTCACAAGCTTGTCTCTTCCTCTCGCCGCCTGTATTCATACGTGCGCCGAAAGGTATGCATGGACAGCCGCCCGTGAGGGTAGGGTGGTGGCATAGGACATTTGGAGGGTGAGTCGGCTCGGCTGCCGACCATGCTGCTCCCGGGATGGCACCGACCGCGAACTCTCCCCGTTGGCGTCGCGCAATGCGCGCGGCCCTGCAAGGAGGTCATCATGGGTGCTCCCAAGACCGGTAACGTAAGGAACGTGGTGCTCGTAGGCCAAGGCGGGGTGGGCAAGACTTCACTCGCCGAGGCCATGCTCCACCTTTCCGGTAAGACCGCCCGCCTGGGCGGCCACGACGGCACCAAGCCCACGCTCGACTATGACCCCGAAGAGGTCAAGCGTTCATTCTCCATCTCGACGACCATCGCGCCGATCGATTGGAAGGGCGCGCGCATCAATGTGCTCGATGCCCCGTGCTACCCCGATTTTATCGGCGACGCCTTTGCCGCGATGAGCGTCTGCGAGACGGCTCTGTTTGTGGTCGACGCCGAGGCCGGCCCGCAGCCTACGACGGTTAAGCTCTGGTATGCCGCCGAGGACCTGCGCTTGGCGCGTGCGGTGTTCGTAAACCGCCTGTCGCGCTCCGAGGCCAGCTTTGCGACCACGATGGACCTGCTGCAGGAGCGCTTTGGCACGCGACTGGGCGCCGTGACCCTTCCCTGGGGCGAGGGCGAGGACTTTGATGGCATCATCGACCTGGTGCGCATGAAGGCGCGCCATTGCAACGGCGCCGAAGCCGTTGAGTCGGAGATTCCCGAGGAGTATCGTGTCCAGGCCGAGGAGGCCCATGACCATCTGTGCGAGCTGGTGGCCGAGGCTGACGACGAACTGATGATGAAGTATCTGGAAGGCGAGGAGACGCTGACGCAGGAGGAGCTTGAGGGCCTGCTGTCGAAGGCGATCGCCGAGCGCATCTTTGTGCCGGTCTTTGCGGGTGATTGCATTAAGGAGCAGGGCGTCAACTCGCTGATGGACGACATCGCCACGTACTTCCCGGCGCCAACTGACTACGGCGAGATGCCGCTCATCGACGGCGATTCGCTCAAGATCTCGAGTGACGATGACCGTCCGGTGGCATTTGTGTTTAAGACGCTGGCCGACCCGCAGCAGGGTCGCATCAGCTTTATCAAGGTGCTGACGGGTACGCTTGAGCCGGGCCTTGAGCTGATCAATGCACGTACGCGCAAGAGCGATCGTCTGGCTCACCTGTATGTGATGTGTGGCCGCGACATGACCGAGGTCGGTCACGCCTATGCCGGCGACATTATCGTGGCGCCCAAGTTGGCGGCAGAGACGGGTGACACGCTTTCCATTACCGGTAAGGTCGAGGCGGCGGCGTTTAAGTTCCCCAACTCGCAGTACCGCATCGCCATCGAGGCCGAGAATCGCGGCGACGAAGAGAAGCTCTACACGTTTATCGAGAAGGCCTGCAAGGCCGATCCGACCATGAGCATCGACCGCGACGAGGAGACCGGCCAGACTATCATCTCCGCCGTGGGTGAGGCGCAGGTTTCGGTGCTGCTCAACCGTTTGGAGGATCGCACCAAGGTCGCGGCCAAGAGTGTGCCGATTCGCATTCCGTATCGCGAGACCATTCGTCGCACGGCGAGTGCCCAGGGCCGCCACAAGAAGCAGACCGGCGGCGCCGGTCAGTACGGCGACTGCTGGCTGCGCGTGGAGCCGCTCATTGGGCCCGACGGCACGAGCGACGGCTATGAGTTTGTGGACGAGGTCGTGGGTGGCCGCATCCCGCGCTCGCTCATCCCCGCCGTGGACAAGGGTGTCCAGGAGACCATGAAGGACGGCATCATTGCCGGCTACCCGCTCACGGGCATTCGCGTCGCGGTGTACGACGGTTCGTATCACAGCGTCGACTCCAACGAGATGGCGTTCCGCGCGGCGGCTCGCATCGGCCTGCGCAAGGCGTGCGCCGATGCCGACCCGGTGGTGCTGGAGCCCATCGAGGAAATCACGGTGACTATTCCCGAAAGCTACGCCGGCGCTGTGATGGGCGACATCTCGGCATCGCGCGGTCGCGTGACGGGCATGGAGACCGATGAGCGCGGCGACACCGTGGTCATTGCCCAGGCGCCGCTGGCAGAGCTGACGGATTATTCGACGCGCCTGCGCTCTATCACGCGCGGCACGGGCGACTTTACCATGAAGCCCGCTGGCTATGAGCAGGTGCCTTATGACGTTCAGGCCAAGCTGGTCGAGCGCTATGAGGAGGGCCGCGCCAAGTAACGCGTGGTTTTGCCTGCAACATGCATGCCGATGCAAGGGCCGCCCTGGGTAACCGGGGCGGCCCTTTTTGATCCCCGGGGCCGCGCTAAGTAAATCGACGTAAGGCAACCACCACGATGGGGACAGCCTCCATCGTGGTGTTTTTTGGCAGACGAGGCGCCTGTCGGCTTTTATTGGGACGGACTCCTTTTCATGCTGCCGTGAAAGAAAAAAGACCTCCTTTGATAGAATATACGTATATAGACGTCTACTTGAACAAGGAGGCAATATGTTCGAGGCGGTTATCTTCGATATGGACGGGCTCATGTTCGATACTGAGCCGATTTGGGCTTCCTGCTGGCCCAAAACCGCAATTGAGTTTGAGGTTGAATGCAAAGAGGGCCTTGCGGACGCCATGCGTGGCACCAATGGATCGGAAGCGGTGTCCATTATTCGCGAGTGGTATGGCGATGAGGTCGATTCTCAAGCGTTTGTTGACCGTTTTTACGAAATAGCGCATGAAGCGCTGGCTCAGGGCGCAGAGAAGAAACTCGGATTAGATCGGCTTCTCGACTATCTTCAGGCTGAGGGAATTCCGATGGCAGTTGCTTCATCATCGAGCCTGTCTCTTATACACATCTCCGAGCCCACGAGACGTAGAGGAATCTCG
>USEK01000157.1 GCA_900553705.1 uncultured Collinsella sp. | reverse complement strand
ATGCAGTCTCAGGTGCTGGACAATATGGATCTGGAGCGGGAGCGTGGTATTACCATCAAAGCGCAGACCGTTCGTATTATTTATAAGGCAAAAGACGGGGAGGAGTATATCTTCAATCTGATCGATACGCCGGGCCACGTGGACTTTACCTATGAGGTCTCGCGCTCGCTGGCAGCCTGTGAGGGCGCGGTACTCGTTGTCGACGCCACGCAGGGCGTCGAGGCGCAGACCGTCTCCAACGCGACGCTCGCCATGAACGCCAATCTGGACATTGTGCCGGCCATCAACAAGATCGACCTGCCCTCGGCCCATCCCGATGAGGTTAAGACCGAGATCGAGGATGACCTGGCGATCCCTGCCGATGATGCTGTGTGCGTCTCGGGCAAGACCGGCGAAGGCATTCACGATCTGCTGGAGTCCATTGTCTTTTTGATTTCGCCGCCTAAGGGCGATGCAAACGCTCCGCTCAAAGCGCTCATTTTGGATTCGTACTTTGACGAGTATCGCGGTGTGGTGGCTACGGTGCGCGTCTTCGATGGTTCCATCAAAAAGGGCGATACCCTGCTTATGATGCAAGCCAAGGGCGACTTTTTGGTCGACGGCGTGGGCGTCAAGCGTCCTGCCGAGACCCCGGTCGACGCGCTGACGGTCGGCGAGGTCGGATATGTGGTCACGGGCTTGAAGGATCCCGAGGCCGTTCGCGTGGGCGATACCCTTACGTGGGCGTCGAACCCCTGCCCCGAGCCGCTTCCCGGTTATCGCGAGGCCAAGCCCATGGTCTATACGGGCCTGTTCCCGATCGACAACAAGGACTACGAGAACCTGCGTGACGCGCTCGATAAACTGCACGTCAACGACCCGTCGTTGGTGTGGGAGCCCGAGACCTCGGTGGCGCTCGGCTTTGGCTTCCGCGTGGGCTTCCTGGGCCTGCTGCACATGGAAGTCGTCAAGGAACGCCTGGAGCGCGAGTTCAACCTGGACCTCATTGCCACGAGTCCCTCGGTTGACTATCACGTCTACAAGACCGACGGCGAAATGATCGATGTCCGCAGTCCGCAGGACCTTCCCGAGGCCACACGCATCGATCGTATCGAGGAACCCTACCTCAAGGCAAAGATCATCTGCCCGCCTGAGTACACGGGTGCCGTCATGCAGCTCGCCATCGAGCACCGCGGCGTCACAACCGACATGATCCACCTGACGAGCAAATCGGTCGAGATGCGCTTCGATATGCCGCTCGCCGAGCTCATCTTGGACTTCTTCGATCAGCTCAAGAGCCGCACCAAGGGCTATGCCTCGCTCGACTACGAGTTCAACGAGTACCGTCCCTCCGAGCTCGTGAAGCTCGATATTTTGCTTTCGGGCGACGAGGTGGACGCGCTTTCGTTTATCGTCCATAAGGACAAGGCATATGGCCTGGCCCGTGGCCTGTGCGACAAGCTCAAGGAGATCATCCCGCGTCAGCTGTTCGAGGTGCCCATCCAGGGTGCTATCGGCAACAAGATCATCGCCCGTTCCACCGTCAAGGCGCGTCGCAAGGACGTTCTTGCTAAGTGCTACGGCGGCGATATCTCGCGTAAGCGCAAGCTGCTCGAGAAGCAGAAAGAGGGCAAGAAGCGTATGAAGGCCATCGGATCGGTCGAGGTCCCGCAGGAGGCGTTTATGGCGATCCTCAAGGTGGACGAGTAGGTCCATGGCGCTTTCTGAATACAGCAAGCGGCTGCTGGGTGCCTATGCCGAGCAGCCGTTCCTTATGGCTCCCATGGCGGGCGTGACCGACCCCGCCTATCGCATCATGTGTCGCCGCCGCGGTGCCAACCTTGCCTACAGCGAGATGGTGAGCGTGGCGGGTCTTGCCTATGCCAGCAACAAGACCTGGCGCCTGGTGCTACCGGCCGACGAGGAGCAGCAGATTTGCGTGCAGCTCTTTGGCTCCAAGCCCGAGCAGTTTGCGAGCGCCGTCGTCGCCGTCGAGGAGCGCGTTGGCGATCGCCTGTCGCTCATCGATATCAATATGGCATGCCCCGCCCGCAAGGTTGTCACCAAGGGCGAGGGTTCGGCGCTCATGCGCACGCCCGACCTGGCGGAGAAGATCGTCGAGGCCACGGTTGGCGCGGCGCACGTGCCCGTGACCGTCAAGATTCGCAAGGGCTTTTATGCCGAGGACCGCAATGCCGCGACATTTGCCCAGATGCTTGAGAGTGCAGGGGCTGCCGCAGTCGCCGTGCATGGTCGTTGCGCCACGCAGCTCTACACGGGCCAGGCCGATTGGTCGGTCGTCGATGAGGTTGCCGACGCTGTCGAGATTCCCGTGATTGGTTCGGGCGATGTGTTCTCGGCCGAGGACGCTGCTGAGCATCTGCACGGCTCGGGTGCCAGCGCGGTGTTTATCGCGCGCGGCATCTACGGCAATCCGTGGGTGTTCGGCGATGCCCGAGCCCTTGCACTCGATGGCACGCCGGTTCCTTCTCGCTCCTCGGTCGAGCGCCTGGAGGCTCTGCGCGAGCACCTGACGTTGACGCACGAGCTTCTGCCGCTCATGTCGCGTGCTCGCACGTACGCAAGCTGGTACTTAAAGGGCATGCCCCATGCCGCCGCCTGGCGCGCTCAGGTGGTGCGTTGCTCTACGTACGAGGAGTTTATGGCGCTGGTCGATGATATCGAGCGCGACGTGGTGGCCTGCGAGGCCGCGCTTGCCGCCGGCGAGTCGGTGCCTGCTCATCCGCTGGAGGCCTAACGGTGGCCGTTACCGCGCTGTACGTGCACGTGCCGTTTTGCGCTCAAAAGTGCCGGTACTGCGACTTTGACTCGCGCAGCTTTGCTGCGTATGATTTGGATGCCGCGCTTGATTCCTATTTTGAGCAGTTGTATGCGCGCCTCGATTCCTTTGGCGACGCCGGGGCGCTTGCGCAGGTCCGCACGGTCTATACTGGCGGCGGCACGCCATCGCTGGCAGGGGAGCGCCTGGTGGAACTTGCCCGGCGTATCTCCATGTGGTGCAAACCCTTTGAATTTACTTGCGAAGCCAATCCTGAGTCCCTGACCGCTGAGCTCGCCACCGCGCTTGCCGAGGCGGGTGTCACGCGCATCTCTCTGGGCGTACAAACCCTCGACAATACCGAGCTGGCTGCTATTGGCCGCATTCACGATGCTAATCGCGCACTTGCGGCTATCGCGACGGTGAAGGACGCTGGCCTCGATGTGTCGTGCGACCTGATGTGCGGCCTTCCCGGGCAGACGGCCGCAAGCTGGCGGAGCACGCTCGATGGCGTGTTGGCGGCGGCGCCTCATCATGTGTCGGTCTACCCGCTCACGCTCGAGGAGGGGACGCCCCTTTACCGCATGGCGTGCCGTGACGAGTCGCTCGAGCCCGATGAGGATTTTCAGGCTTCGTGCATGGACGCGGCGCGTGAGCGCCTGGGTGCGGCCGGCTATCATCCGTATGAGGTGGCGAGCTACGCGCTCGACGGCCATGAGTGCGCCCATAACATTGCCTACTGGACCGGACAGGGCTACCTGGGTCTGGGTCGTTCTGCCGCGGGCATGCTCGACGACGAGGATTTCGACCGTCTTGCAGGTTTGTTCCCCGGCGTGTCTTCTCGAGGCGATGCGTACCGCGTGCGTCTGGTGCAACGTGACGATGACGCGACGGCGTACGAGGCCGAATATCTGTCGCAGCGCGAGGCTGTCGCCGAAGACTTGATGCTCGCTTGTCGCATGACGCGCGGTGTTGCGTCCGACCTGTTGGCTCGTGCAGCTTGCGTCATCCCAACGGGCGAGCTGGCAGCTGCCTGCGATCGCTCGCTCGAATTGGGTCTTGCCACTTGGGTGCCCGAGACGCT
>USEK01000156.1 GCA_900553705.1 uncultured Collinsella sp. | reverse complement strand
GACAGCGCCCGCGCCTTCCGTGCCGCCGGTGCCGAGGCCGACACCTTCGTGATCAACAACCTCACGCCCGAGGCCGTCGCCGAGAGCACCCACGAGCTTGCGCGCCGCATCCGTGCAAGCCAGATCGTTATGATCCCCGGCGGCTTCTCGGGCGGCGACGAGCCCGACGGCTCTGCCAAGTTCATCACGGCGTTCTTCCGCGCTCCCGAGGTCACCGAGGCAGTCCGCGACTTGCTCAAGGCCCGCGATGGCCTGATGCTGGGCATCTGCAACGGCTTCCAGGCCCTGATCAAGCTCGGCCTGGTGCCCTACGGCGACATCGTCGACGCCACGCCCGATGCGCCCACGTTGACGTTCAACACCATCGGTCGCCACCAGAGCCGTCTGGTGCGCACCCGCATCTCGTCCAACTTGTCCCCGTGGCTGTCGCAGTGCAGCCTGGACGACCCCTACACCGTCGCCATCAGCCACGGCGAGGGCCGCTTTGTCGCCAATGACGAAGTGCTCGCCCAGCTGATCGCCAACGGCCAGGTCGCCACGCAGTACGTGGGTGAAGGCGGAAAGCCCAGCATGGATCTTTCCGTCAACCCCAACGGCTCCGCACTCGCCATCGAGGGCATCACGAGCCCCGACGGCCGCGTCCTGGGCAAGATGGGCCATGCCGAGCGTCGCGGCGACAACCTGTACCGCAACGTGCCCGAGCATGTCCCCGGCGATAAGTTCATGCCGATCTTTGAGAGCGGCGTGGCCTACTTCGCTTAAACCTTTCCCATCGGGTACAATCCCTTCGGGTAACAACACCCGCCACCGGCACATCCGGTGGCGGGTTCTTTTTTGCTTCGCGCATGCAGGAAGGACATCATGGAAAGCCGCAAGCCGTATCTCGCCACCCTGCCCGGACTCATCCTGGGCTGCCTCGTCTGCTGTGCACTCTGGGGATCGGCCTTTCCCTGTATCAAGATCGGTTACGCACTCTTTGGTATCCCAGCGCACGATAGCGCCTCGCAGCTGCTCTTTGCGGGCTTGCGCTTCACGCTTGCCGGCGCCCTGGTTATCGTTGGGATGAGTGCGGCCCAACGCCGCCCCCTCATTCCGCAGGCTCGCGACATCAAGCCCATCTTTGTCTTGTCGCTCTTCCAGACTATCGGGCAGTACTTCTTTTTCTATCTGGGCCTCTCGCGCGCCAGCGCCATGTCGAGCTCCATCATCGAGGCCAGCGCCAACTTCCTCGCAATCCTCTTTGCCGCCCTGGCATTTCACACCGAGAAGCTCAATACGGCCAAGGTGCTTGGCTGTGCGCTGGGCTTTGCCGGCGTCGCTCTCGTCAACCTTTCGGGCGCGGATGGCACCTTTGGCTTCAGGCTCGATGGCGAGGGCTTTATCCTAGCCTCCACCGTCGCGGGTGCCCTTTCGACCTGCCTGATTGGCATCTTCTCGCGCGAGCACGACGGCGTCTTGCTTGCCGGGTGGCAGTTCTTGGTCGGCGGCCTTGTCCTCACCGCCATCGGCTTTTTGATGGGTGGCGCGCTCTCCCCCACGGCGATTGCCCCCGCCATCGCGCTCATCATCTACATGGCGCTTATCTCCGCGGTCGCCTACTCGCTGTGGTCGCGCCTGCTTGCCGTCAACCCCGTCAGCCGCGTCTCGGTCTTTGGGTTTATGAACCCCGTCTTTGGTGTGCTGCTGAGCGCGCTGCTGCTCGGCGAAGGCGCGGGCACGAGCCCCGTTACCGTCATCGTTGCCCTGCTGTTGGTCTGCGGCGGCATCATCATCGTCAACAAACCCAAAAAAGCCTAGCGAACTCACCTTTTTAGGGAGGGCATTCGCATACTTTAGCTTAATGGAGCACACTGGTTCTCGTTGATTTCGTACCGAGTCGCGGCGGCAGACGCCCGTCTTGCCGCACCGCGCCTGGGCATTATGGCCGGTGGCCCCCACAAACGCAAAAGGGGCGCACGACCATCGCAACGGTCGTGTGCCCCTTTTCCTAGCGTATCTGAACGCGAGCTTTCTTTTTCTCGGCCTTGACGCGGTAAAGCTCCGCATCGGCAGCGCGAAGTAAGTCTTGCCAGGTATCAACACTATCGCCGACCCGCGCGTAACCGATGGACATCCGCAATGCATACGGCACCTCGGCATGCGCGAGCTCGTCGTTGATTGTCGCGCACAGATGCATGATATCCCGTTCCGCCACTGCCTTTTGGAGCACCACGAACTCATCGCCACCGTAGCGTGCGATAAAGCCACCAGACGCCGAGCAGACCTCTTTGAGCGCAGCGGATATAACCTGAAGAGCATGGTCGCCCTCCACATGTCCATAGCGATCGTTAATCTGCTTAAAGCCGTCGGCGTCCATCATGAGCAGATACACATCTTCGGCCTGATCCACATTTGAGAAGAGCGACAGGATATAGGTCTCAAAACGGTTGCGATTGTTGAGGCCAGTCAACGGGTCGGTCGAGATGAGCTGCTCCTGGCAGATAATGTAGAGCAGCAACATGCTAATCATTATGCCGACACAAAGGCCAGGCACCGAGTATACGATCTGAAAGGTACCGCCCACCAGGGCCGGAATGGCGAAAAATGCCAAGGTTCGATAGATAGCCTTCGTCTGCAGGCTCTCGACCCTGCGAGATTGCACAAACGCATGCAGGGACGTATGTATAACGTAACAGTAGCTGACGATGGGCTGGATCATATAGGCAAAGCCGCGACGATACACGCCCTGCGAATCGATATAGAACAAGGCGTGCGTCCAGTAACTGGTAAAAGCCAGCACGACCACCAGAGCCGTAGGCAACGTTACAAGCACCACCCTATAGCGCGAGGTCACAAGGCGAGAGCCCTGCATCGTCTCGGAATAGATAAACCAAATGAGACACGCGATGGCAAAGAGCGAAAACGAAACCGCGTTGGAAATCCAGTTGGCAGCAATACCCAACGTGCCGTCCGCACCATCCGAAAGCGTCCAGATCATATCGAATAATATGTACGCGGCAGAGGTGTAGCCAAGCATGCTAAACAATAGCTGCAGGGTGCTCGAGAACAAGGAGCGACGACTTCGCGCGGCAAGCCCGATAAGAACAATCATGCATAGCAGGAATATCTCAATCTTGAGTGCCTTAACCACTAGACGCCATCCCTTCAATATCCGAATGGTCAGAATCGCCCAATTCGAATCAGGGCAATAAACACCCCTTTACTCCGCAGGGGTAAAGGGAATCATAGCAAAGCGCCCGAACATCACTGCAAAACAGTTTCTGTTCGGACGCTCGGACGGCGCGAATTGCACGCCGGAATCAATTATCGGTAACGGCCGTTACTCGCCATCGATGTCGGTCGCGACGGCCTCCTCGATGGCCTCGACACCGACAGGCGACAGATCCTCCTTGCCTTGGCAGAACTTCTTGTCGACCCAGCCAGTCAGAATCGGAGCCATGATCGCCGTGATGATAACGGCGGTGGCGATCTGAGCGTACGCGGTGGGCGCAAGCTCGGCGTAGCGCGGCGCGACCTCGGCGAGAGCAACCGGCGTGGTCATAGCCGTGCCGGCGATGGTGGAACAAGCCACGGCAGCCTTGCCGTTACCACCGCACAGGCGCTCGAACGCAAAGGTGATGGGACCGACGACAAACAGCGTGACAAGGCCCAGCAAGATGCCGGAAATACCGCCGGTGATAAAGCTCGACAGGCTCATGGACGCGCCAAGCTGAAATCCGATGACGGCAATCGCAGGGTTGGAACCGGGAACCAGCAGGTTCTTGATAAACGGGAACAGGTTGCCCAGAACCATGCCTGTCTCTTATACACATCTCCGAGCCCACGAGACGTAGAGGAATCTC
>USEK01000155.1 GCA_900553705.1 uncultured Collinsella sp. | reverse complement strand
ACGAGATTCCTCTACGTCTCGTGGGCTCGGAGATGTGTATAAGAGACAGGGGGGATACCGGCGATAACGGCGACGATGATGCCGATGAGCAACGAGCCCGGCACGTTGCGGGAAGCCAGGGCAACCGTCACGACGATGGAGATGATGCCGACGATAAAGGTGGGGGAGGCGATGTCGCCCAGGCCGACGAGCGTACCGGCGCCAGCGGTGATGATGCCAGCGTCGCACAGGCCGATCATGGCGATAAACAGGCCAAGACCCACCGAGATGGCGTGACGCAGGACAACCGGGATGGCGTCCATGATGGCCTCGCGCAGGCCACAAAGCACGAGCAGCAAGATGACGACGCCCTCGAGGAAGATGACGCTCATGGCCACGTGCCAGTCACCGCCGCAGACGGTGGTGGTGATTCCGGCGATCATCGCGTTGACGCCTAAGCCCGACGCGCAGGCGAGCGGGCGGTTGGCGAAGATGCCCATGCAGATGGTCATGATGCCGGCGCCCAGGCAGGTGGCGCAGGCGAGCGCTCCCGCATCGATGCCAGCGCCCGAGAGCACCGCGGGGTTGACGGCGATGATGTAGGCCATCGCCAGGAATGTTGTCAGTCCAGCGCGGAGTTCGGTCCCGATTGTGGACTTGCGCTCACTGACGTGAAAAAGTTCGTCCATGCATACCCTTTCCTTGTTCGGCCCCGAGTTTAGGCCGATTGACACGAACTCAACTACTATAGCCCCTTTACGACGCTGTTGTTCCTCGCATGTTGATGTTCGGCGCTTTGTAACGGACGGGCGGTATTTTCCGTATGAAAATGTGTGGGTACCGTATACTTAAGCGGTTACAACGACCCCTATGGAGGAACGTATGATTAAAGAGCTTTGCCACGACGAGGCTATCCTGTCCCAGCGTTGCGAGGTTGCGACCGTCGAGGACGAGTCGGTTGCTCAGGATCTGATCGATACCATCAAGTCGCTCGACGATGCCGGCTGCCTTGCCGCTAACCAGATTGGCGTCACCAAGAAGGTTTGCGTCTACCTGGACGATGCCGGCGAGCCCCACGTGCTCTACAACCCCCGTCTGGTGTTTGGCCTGGGCGCCAGCAAGATGGAGGAGAGCTGCCTGACGCACGAGGAGATCACCAAGTCCACGCGCTATATCAAGTGCAAGGTCGCTTATGACGTGATCGTCGACGGCAAGATGCGCGAGCGCAAGCAGGACTTTGTGGGCTTCGAGGCACAGATGATCCAGCATATGATTGACCACTGTCTAGGAAAGTTGGTCTAAGGGGACCAAAGCATCGCACCTTGCCGCTCAATCGTCGCTCGCGTACCTTAAGTACGCTTCGCTCCTCTTTCGTGGCAATCTGCGGCACTTTGACCCCTTAGACGACCTGCGGGGTTAACTTGGTTGAGTTTATCCAGCTTGAATAGTCCGGGCGTGACATTGTTGTCATGTCCGGGCTTTTGTGTTTAGCGCCTTTTTGTTTGGAGACAATGGAATTAGCAAGAACGTAAAGCTAGGAGGCGCTATGTGCACGAGTATTCGATTTACCGATAATTCTGGCCACATGTATCTAGGCCGCAACCTCGACTGGAGCTTTGACTACGGCCAACAGGTTCGCGTGATGCCGCGCGGGTTTAACATTCCGTATTCGTTTATCGACGACGCGACAGCGGCACACGCGGTGATCGGTATGTGCATCGATTACAAGAACTACCCTATGTTCTTCGATTGCGGCAACGATGCGGGCCTCGCCGTGGCGGGCCTCAATTTCCCGGGTTATGCCGAGTATGCCGAGGGGCCGGTTGATGGAAAGACCAATATCGCGGCCTATGAGTTCCCCCTGTGGGTGGCAGCGACGTTCTCGACGGTCGACGAGGTTGAGGTGGCCCTGCGTGATGTGGCGATCGTGGCTAAATCGGCGGGCGAAGGCCTAGGCGTGTCGCTGCTCCATTGGATTATCGGCGACAGCCAGCGCAGCATCGTGGTCGAGATGATGGCTGACGGCCTGCATGTATACGACGATCCGGTCGACACCCTTGCCAATCAGCCCACCTTCCCGTGGCACATGGAAAACCTGCGCACCTATATCACGGCCACAAGCGATTTTCCGCAGACGGCGAAGTGGCGTGGCGCCGAGCTTAAGCCCTATGGAGCCGGTGCCGGCATGCGCGGTATTCCGGGTGACTGCTATTCGCCGAGCCGTTTTGTAAAGGCGGCGTACCTCAATGCCAATTACCCGCAAAAGGAGAGCGAGACCGAAAACGTCGTCCGCATGTTCCGCTCGCTCGAGGGCGTGGTGATGATCGAGGGGGCGTCCAGGATGGGCGATGGCAAGTTCGAGAAGACTATCTACACCGGATGCTTTAGCGCACGCACGGGCAATTATTACTACGCGATGTATGGGGATCCGTCGATTCGCTACGTGAGCCTGATGGATGCCGAGGGCGCGAGCCCCGATAGGCTCGTGGTTCCCGAGCCGCGTCGTTCGTAGCCGTTAGCTTTACTGCAATGCAAAGCGGCCCTGCGTCTCTCGTGAGGTGCAGGGCCGCTGTCGTTGATTTATGACGTCGCTAGAAGTTGGCGTCGTTGAGTTGTTCGTTCTCGAGGCCGTCGAGCTGTTGCTGTTCGGGCGTATCGGCGACGCTCTCGAGCAGCTCGGTGGGATCGACGTTCATGTCCCTACCGGCCTCGTTGCCGTTGACCAAGTCGTCCGAGAAGATGTCGACTTCCATTTCCTCGGCCTCTTCGATCTGAATCTCGAGCGGCACCTGGGTGCGCACGAGCTTAACGGCCGGGCGCATGCGGGCAAACAGCGGCACGTACTCGATGATGATGGCCGAGTTCTCGAGACCGTACCAACGTGCCGGGCTTCCGCAGGCGCGGCGGACGGCGTACTTGATGGCCATGACGCGATGGTCGTTGCGGTTGATGTCCGTTTCGGGGGCAAGCATCTTGCGCAGCATGCAAAAACGGAAGTCGCCCACGTTGCCACGTGTCTCGTAGATGGAGTAGGTGTGGTGCTGCGGCGGCAGCTCTCCCGAGGCCATCAGGTCGCCAACGATCTGGCGCAGGTAGGCGTTGATGCGCTGATTGACCTTAAAGCCCAGGTCCAAGCGCACGCGGAACAGGAAGTCTGTGCCAAAGGTCTCAACGGAATACTCGTGCGTATAGGGCTCGTCGGTAACGTGCACGTTGATGAACCAATATGCCTTGGCACGCTTGGGGTGCTTGTCCAGGATGGAATAGAGCACGTCGCGGTCGAGCGTGAGCGGGTCGGGGCTGTTGGTGAGGAACACCAGATTGTCAGCGAGCACGGGATAGGTCTCGTCATTGCGCAGGCGATTGAGCTGGTCGATGTACTTGGAGACGGGCAGCAGAATCGTCTGCGTGCGCTCGATGGCGGTACCGCGACGCCACACATACATAAGGCCGAACAGCAGCGCGGCCAGGAAGATCATGACGTAGCCGCCGTCAAAGAACATGGTGAGGCACGAGGCGAAGAAGCACAGCTCAATGGCACCAAAGAGCAGGGCGAAGACGCAGGCACCCAGCTTGTGCTTGAGGATGCCGGCGATGTAGCTCGTCAAAAGCGTCGTGGTCATGAGCATGGTCACGGTAATCGCGAGGCCGTAGGCGCTCTCCATGCGCTCGGAGTTTTGGAACAGCAGCACGATGAAGATGCAGCCGACCCACATGATGTTGTTGACGAGCGGAATATAGAGCTGGCCCTTGGTGTCGCTGGGGTAGTGGATGCGCAGATGCGGCATAAGGTTGAGGCGCGTTGCCTCGGATACCAGCGAGAAAGAGCCGGTGATGAGCGCCTGCGAGGCGATGATGGCCGCTACGGCC
>USEK01000154.1 GCA_900553705.1 uncultured Collinsella sp. | reverse complement strand
TCTACACTCGACTAGTCGTCGGCAGCGTCAGATGTGTATAAGAGACAGGGACAGGCGGGCGGCGTTGCGGCGCTGGTTTTTGATAAGGTCCAGGCCAAAGATGATTAGGATGACGGCACTTGCCGCAGAGAGCATGATGCCGGCGACGATAAGGCCGACTGCGACGAGCGTGTTGTCGCCGAGCTTTTCGGTGGCGTTGCCGTTAACAAGTGCCGTGATGACCTGCCACATAAAGGCAGCGACCGACGGGAGCGTGCCCACGCCGGAAAGGATGCACAGGACGGCGTACACCTTAATGATGAGGGGGATCTTCTTGACCTCCGTGGCGCTGGGGACGCTGGGGTCGAGTTCGTTTCGATCCATACAGAACCTTTCTCGCTTTGTTGTAGGTTATAAGGATACGCCGCCGACCTGCCAAAAGACAGGACGAACGTCCCAATTGCAACTTTGTAATCCCCAACGGTGGACGCGGCGGCCATCTGGGGGGCGCGGGCGCTTGCACTGGACAGACCGATAAAATGTTTGGCAACAAAACTGATTATTAGCTCGGTGGGCTTTTAAAAAGCGCTGTTCATGCGCGGGAGTGCTTGTCTTGCCGTGCGTATAATAGGGCAGGTAACGCCAAAAATACGAGGCTCTGAGGGGATACCATGTCTCAAGAAACCATCCGCGCGGCCGAGCGTGCCGCGGGACAGGTGAACACCATGTCGACGTATGATCCGGACTCCGACCAGCTGCATGAGGAATGTGGCATTTTCGGCGTATGGGCGCCCGATCGCGACGTGGCTCGACTGACGTACTTTGGCCTGCGTGCGCTGCAGCACCGTGGCCAGGAATCGGCTGGAATCGCCGTGGGCGACGGCGGCACGGTTATGGTCCGCAAAGATCTGGGCCTGCTCGACCGCGTGTTCTCCAACGCCGACCTGTCGACGCTCTCCGGCCAGCTGGCCGTGGGTCATGTGCGCTACGGCACTGCCGGCGCCAAGAGCTGGGAAGCCTCTCAGCCGCACCTCTCTACCATCAATAGCGTCATTATCGCGCTCGCGCACAACGGCACCCTCGTCAACACCGACGAGCTGCGCCGTCAGCTGATCGAGCTGGGCGTGCCGTTCCTCTCCAATTCGGATTCCGAGGTCGCGACCAAGCTTATCGGCTACTTTACCCAGCGTACGGGCCACCTGCGCGAGGGTATTCGCAAGACCATGGAGCTCGTGCGCGGCGGCTACGCCATGACGCTCATCAACGAGCAGGCGCTCTACGCATTCCGCGATCCACACGGCATTCGCCCGCTCGTGCTGGGCAAGCTGGTGGACGAGGGTCTGGACCAGGCCGATGCCGCAGCCGTTTCGCAGCTGCCGTCGCAGGACGGCGCCGCGACGGTCGACTCCGCCGTCCGTGTCACGCGCGCCGGCGGCTGGGTCGTTGCTTCCGAGACCTGCGCACTCGACATCGTGGGTGCCGAGTACGTCCGTGACGTCCGTCCCGGCGAGATCTTGCGCATCAGCGCCGAGGGCCTGGTATCCGAGCAGGGCGTGCCTGCAGCCGAAGAGCCCGCCAACTGCATCTTTGAGCAGGTCTACTTTGCCCGCCCCGACTCCATCATGAACGGCAAGAGCGTCTATGCCTGCCGTTACGACATGGGTCGTCAGCTGGCACATGAGGAGCCCGTCGAGGCCGACCTGGTCATCGGCGTGCCCGACTCCGGCCTGCCGCCTGCGGAGGGGTATTCGCACGAGAGCGGTATTCCCTTTGGCGAGGGCCTTATCAAGAACCGCTACGTAGGCCGTACGTTTATTGAGCCTACGCAGGAGTTGCGCGCCATGGGCGTGCGTATGAAACTCAACCCGCTGCGCGACAACATCGAGGGCAAGCGCCTGGTCGTCATCGACGACTCCATCGTGCGCGGCACCACCATGGTGCAGCTCGTCAAGATGCTGCGCAACGCCGGCGCCAAGGAGATTCATATCCGCATCAACTCGCCCGAGGTCATCTGGCCGTGCTTCTACGGTATCGATACCGACGTGCAGTCGCAGCTTATCAGCGCCAACAAGACGGTCGACGAGATTTGCGAGTATATCGGCGCCGATTCGCTGGCCTTCCTTTCGGTCGAGGGCCTGCTTAAGGTCATGCCCAAGGGCGGTTACTGCGATGCGTGCTTTACCGGCCGCTACCCCGTGGCGATTCCCGAGAGCTTTGGCCGCGACAAGTTTATGGAGGGCTTTAAGCCCCGCAACCTGGACAAGCCGCTGCACTTTGACGACGACGCCGTGATCGAGAAATACGACGACCGCAGCTGGGAAGAGGAGCACGGCGAGGCATAAAACCTGCCATATGGGGACAGGTTTATTTTGGTAGGTTTTACCTGCTGTTTTGTTGATATGACGGCGCGTGCTGTTATGGCGCGCGCCGAAATGAACGCAACTATGAGCACCGTTTGGCGCCCGTGCGGCGCCACGGTAGTGGGAGAGGAAGGCTCAGATGGGCGACAGCAAGCATGTGACGTACGAGGACGCCGGCGTCGATACCGCCGAGGGCGGCCGCGCCGTCGACGCGATTAAGCAGATGGTCAAGGACACTAACCGTTCCGAGGTTATCGGTGGCATCGGCGGCTTTGGCGGCCTGTTCTCGGCCGCCGCGCTCAAGGATATGGAAGACCCGATCCTGATTAGCGGTACCGACGGCGTGGGCACCAAGCTCGTGCTCGCCCAGATCATGGACCGTCACGAGACGGTTGGCCAGGACCTGGTCGCTATGTGCGTCAACGATATTCTGGCTTCGGGCGCCGAGCCGCTGTTCTTCCTGGACTACGTTGCCATCGGTCACATCGAGGCCGAGCACATGGCAAAGATCATCAAGGGTGTGGCCGACGGCTGCAAGCTCGCGGGCTGCGCGCTCGTGGGCGGTGAGATGGCCGAGCACCCGGGCGTCATGGCCCCCGCCGACTACGACCTCGCCGGCTTTACCGTGGGCGTCGTCGACCGTCCCAAGATGCTCGACCCCGCGAACGTTCGCCCCGGCGATGTGATCCTGGGTCTGCCTTCCACCGGCGTGCACTCCAACGGCTACTCGCTCGTGCGCAAGGTCATCGGCGTCGACGGCATCAAACCGGGCACGCCCGAGGCCGCCGCTAAGGCCGAGGAGCTGAGCCGTCCGCTCGAGGAGCTCGGCGGTGCTTCGCTGGCCGACGCTCTGCTGGCTCCCACGCGCATCTATGTGAAGCCGATTCTGGAGCTGCTGCGTGGCGACGTCAACGTGCACGCCATTGCTCACATCACCGGTGGCGGCATTACCGAGAACCTCAACCGCGCGCTCGCCGACGATGTCGATGCCGTGGTCACCCGCAGTGGCGCCGAGATGGGCTGGGATGTTCCGCCCGTCATCACCTACGTGTCGCGTCAGGCCGAGCTCGCGCCCAACGAGGCATGCAAGACCTTCAACATGGGCGTCGGCCTGTGCCTGATCGTTGCCCCCGAGGACGAGGCTGCCGTGACCGAGGCCCTGGTCGCGCTGGGCGAGAAGCCGTTCCGCGTGGGCGAGTGCGTCGAGGGTTCCGGTAAGGTCGTGTACTCCGATGAACGCTAACGAGCAGATGGCTGCTACCGAGGGCCTGGCTTGGGGCCCGTATACCCGTCCGACCGGCACCGATACGGCCGAGCCGCTCAAGATTGGCGTGCTCATCAGCGGCTCTGGCACCAATCTGCAGGCGCTGATCGACCTGATCGCCGCCGGCAAGCTCAATGCTTCGATTGAGCTTGTGGTCTCGAGCCGTCCCTCGGCCAAGGGTCTGCAGCGTGCCGAGCGTGCGGGTATTCAGACGCTGACCCCTGTCTCTTATACACATCTGACGCTGCCGACGACTAGTCGAGTGTAGAT